>JAADCQ010000020.1 GCA_013154335.1 Methanopyri archaeon | reverse complement strand
ACCACCCATGGTTCTCGACGGTTTAAGCTGAAGCAGCCCGTCCGACACTTTCAGTTGGAACCGGACCGGACTCCACGGACCCTCCGGGAACACTTGCTTAGGAACATCAGTCCGCTTCCACTCCACCCTACTCGGAACCAACACCTGATAAACCACCGAACCAGGCGGCAAAACCAATTCCCTCGCCCCATACACCCCCAAAATAACCCGGTAGCGATCATCCTCCCGCCAGAGCGGCGCGACTAAGAGGAACCGATCTCCAGTCAAAGTAGGATGCTCGATGGAGGAGAGAAAACCGCTGGGCTCGTACTCCTCGCTGTATACCCATGGTGGCGCGTCGTTAGCGTGGAGACCGAACGATAGCGCCCCCACGGGCTGGCACAGGACGAAAAGCAAAACCAACACCCACACCAACCGCCCATCCCCCAGGGGAAGTTGGAACAGCACCACCACCGGGCGTCGCCAGGTGCCTCGCCCACTCGCAATGCCCAACTCATTGGAACCACTCGGGTTGAGCACCGACGGGAGCGCTCAGGATCGGGAGGAGGGGAACCGCGGAGAGAAAGCACTGCGATCTTCACGACTCGCGCCTCCCCGACGGTTAGTACCATGAAACATCACCATCCGAATACTAATATGCGTTTCTAAACCGCCAGGGATTCGATTAAGGGCGTGGATCAAGGAGGGGATATCTCAAAGGAATACTAGAGCGGTTTCCATATAGACCTCCTTCGGCGCCCGTCGGCGTCGCAACGGGAAGTCTCTCGAGACGTCAAGGCGTCAGCGCCACCGCCCGACCACGGAAGTTCCCGAGTCTCGGTACGGATCCCACGGGATCGAGCCTCACACGGCCTCCCGAGTGGTGTTCCGACCGTAGTGGGTGGTCCAGGGAGGGTGTATGGACGGGGACGCGTCGGGGGATCCGGGGTTCGCTTCTCCGGCCCCCGACGACGTTGTCGTCGTATCTGGAAGCGGTGGGAACGGGCCGTTGCCGCTGAGGTCGGGGAATAGTGGCGAGAGGTGCCGACACCGCCGGGTCGGTCCTCCGAACCGGGTCACTCCCGATCGCGGGGCTCACACGTCGAACCCGTGTTCCTCGAGCAGCTCTCGAAGGGTGGAGAGCACCCGTTCGGCCGCTTCGATGAACCGTCTTGCGTCCTCATCTGAGTCGTACGGGAACTCGGCCCGATAGCGCGCGGCCGTGTACGCGTCCGACAACATCTTCAGCTCGTCCCGGAGGCCCTTCGCGAGCTTTCCTACCCTATCGTCCCCGGTGACGTCGGCCAGTACCCCCAGCAGCTTGGAGGGGTCGTGGGTTCGAGGGTACTCGCCGGTTAGGAAAGCCAGCGCGGCCTTGATACCCAGCTGTACGGCTTGCTCGGCGTGGAATGCTGTCCATCGGTACATCTCCTCCTCGAGGCTGAACTCCGCCAGCCTGAGTGCCTCCCGCGCCCGCTCCCACAACGATCGCGCCTCGTCGTACGACCCCAAGGGGAGCGCCCCCGTGTCCGAGGAGATCCCGGAGTGGTACGTGAGGTACCTGCGCCGGCGCTACCGGATCTTCTTGAAGTACGTTCGAAGGTGGCGGCGCTGGACGCGTCGGATCGCGGAGGTGGTCCGGAAACGGATCGACCCGCGGGCCGAGGTGATCGTGTTCGGTAGCGTGGTCAAAGGCAAGGCCACGGGCGGCTCCGACGTGGACGTGCTGATAGTCACGGAGCGGGCCCGTGAGCTGAGACCGCACGACGTTAGAGGAATCGTGGAGGAGGAACTGAACCTGCCCGAGGACCATCCGTTCGAGTTCCACCTCACGACCCCGAAGGAGTTCGAGAACCGGTGGCGACGGTTCCTCGACGGGTACGAGCGGGTCGTGTAGTTGGTCCCGCCGGTTGTTCACGCGTGAGCGGAGGGGCGGTGATCCTTCGGCCCCGACCCGTGCTGCCTTCGTCGGGCGGTGGATCGTGACGTTCCCGAGCGGACGTTGCCGAGGGAAGGCGGCGGGTTCATCCGCGTGCCGCCACCGCTCTCACCCGCGCTCTACACCTCCGTCCGAGTCACCCGAGGCATCGGTGGAGGTCGGCGCCTCCCACCACGCGGGCCCTAGAGCCCGAGCACCCGGGGCCCGCCGGTGGCGCGGGATCGCCCGGGGCTTGACGGCCTCGGGGGTCGCGGCTACCGTGCGGCCCGATGCCACGGGGGATCGAGGTCGTGGGGGGCCACCCCCTGTCGATCACCGCTCGACGAGCCTTTGTCTGCACGAGCCCGGCTCGGTTTCACCCGATAGGGGCGTCTCTAGCGGTTCGAGCCTCACGTCCCACCCCTTCTTGGACGCGATGACGTCGAACACGGCCTTGAACGGGCATGGCGGTACCTTCCTGATGACCTCAAGCTCCTTCTCACCGGCCACGTCCTTCAGGTAGGCCGAGTAACACAGCCTGCAGTCCTCGACCTCCAGCACGTCGTCCTCGAGCTTCGCCTCCGCGAAGGGCGAGACCAGGGCCAGGATGGCCTCCTTGGGATCGTCCGGTATCCCGTAGTGCTCCTCGATGAGCTCCACCATTATCTCGGCCATCATCCTCCTGATCGCGTTACCCCTCTCGCCCGCTACCTTGATCGCGGCCACCGCGACGCCGCACTCCATGAACCTCACGAAGTCCCATACGAAGTCCAACACCCTCTCGTCGAAGGTCAACTCCTCCATATCAGGAGCACCCCCGGGGTGTGCGCCGTGCTCGCCGCGATATCCGTGTCGGATCCATTCGTCGAGTTAAGGTGTCCGGGCGGCGTTTGGAAGCTCGTCAGAGGTCCCACCGTCCGCGTGGCCGCCGTGGGCGAACCCGACGCGAGGCTCATCGAGCAGACCGTTAGGGCCGCGAGATCCCTCGTCGGGAGGGTGGAGGTGAAACTGGCCGGCGACGTCGACCCCGAGCGCTTCGAGGGTTCCAACGTCGAGGTGGAGGAGGCCGAACACGGACTCAGGGACGACGTGAACGTGACCGTGGTTCAAGGACCGAGGGGGTGCGTCCTCAGCGCCCTTCTCGACGGGCACAGGGTTTACAGGCTCGGGTTCACGGACCTAGACGCCCTTCACGATCACCTCACGTCCCTCGGTTACCCTCCTACCTTCAAGGCCTCGGCCACCCTGGTCCTAAGGTCCCGATCCGTGTCGCTCGGAGAACTCTTCCCCGCGTGGGTGGACCGCCGCACGGCCGAGAGGATGGCCTCGTCCCTACTGACGCCGGATGCCACGGAGAGACTCCTCGAGACCCTCACCACCGGGGCCGAGGACGTGAACGAGACCCCGACGGGCAGGCTCCTGCTCTCCGCCACGCAGGCGGCCTGGCTGTGCGAAGGGGTGTTCGTATGATCCTGGGGGAGCACGTCCTCAGGCGCCTCCTTCCGGGTCTGGACCCCGACCAGTACCAACCCGCCGGCGTCGACCTCAGGCTCGGTAGGGTCATGGAACCGGAGGGACCCGCCGCCCTCCTCCACGACGATACCAAGGTGCTACCGCGGTACCGGGAGGTGGAACCCGACGGGGACGGCGTTTACGAGCTGGAACCGAGGCGCCCGTACGTCTGGGAGCTCGAACCCGAGGTCCGGATACCCGGGGACAAGGCCGCCCTCTTCCTCCCGAGATCCACCCTCCTGAGGTCCGCCGTCACCGTCCACACGGCCCTCGGTGATCCCGGCTTCGAGGGACCCATCCGGGTCCTCGCCGTGAACCACGGGGACGAGCCTTACAGGGTGGCTCGAGGTGAGAGGGTCGTTCAGATGGTCCTGATCGACGTGAAAGGGGCCGGCCTCTACACGGGGGATTACGGCCGATGACCGTGGCCGTGTACCAGCTCAGACCCGGTGAACTGGTCAGGAGAAGGGACGGTACGGTGGCCCGCGCCGACTCCTCCGTGACCCTCATCGAGACCCCCGAGATGAACATCCTCGTCGACACAGGGGCCACGAACCCCGACGAGCTCGTCGAGGCGCTCGAGGCCAGGGGAGGCGTGGACGCCGTCATCCTCACGCACTCACACACCGACCACGTGGCCAACGCGCCGGCCCTCGCCGAGGCCCTACGTCCCGACTTCTACGCGGGCGAGGAGGAACTGAACGACCTCCCGGTCGACGCGGAACCCGTCACGGCCTTCGACCCGCCCGAAGGCGTCGAGATCGTCCCGACCCCCGGCCACACACCGGGCCACGTCTCCGTGGTCGTCGAGGACCGTCTCGTGATAGCCGGCGACGCCTGCCCGACCCCGGACAACGCCCTCGAGCGGAAACCACCCGCCCTCGCCGTGGACCCCGAGGCCGCCGAGCGGTCCCTGAGGAAAGTCCTGAAGTACCCGGTCGTCGTACCCGGTCACGGGATCCACGTCAGGGAGGAACCCTGACGTAAAAACCGCGATGGGCCCGACACACGTTCACCACGCCCAAACCCGACACCGACTCACCACGCCCCGGCACGGCCACCGGATCCCCCGGGACGTCGAACAGGCCCGAGAGCACCCTCGCCAACCCCTCCCCGGCCAACTCCACGTCGAAGACCGTGACCCCCTCCACCCTGGCCACCACACCGCGACAACCGCACCCGACCGCGAAACCCTCCACCACCTTCACCAACGGCCTGGACGCCAGGACCGATGCCAACCGCTCCTCCACGGTTCCGGGATCGGGAATACCCTCCACCGCCACGGGGGTGTCCCCCTCGGACGCGGTCAGGGCGTCTCTCTACACCAACTCGGCCCTAATATCCGCCGCGGCCGCCCTCGTGTTACCCAACGTACCCGCCTACGTCTACGCCCACGGGGGCGACGCCCTACTCGCCAGCGTGGTCCTATCCTCCTTCTCCGTCACCATGACCCTGACAACCCTCAAGAGCCCCGAGATCATCGAGGGGAGACCCGCCGGCGTACCCGTGTGCCTGGGATGCCTGGGCTACGGGTGGGCCCTACTCCCCTACCTCCTACACCCCACCGTCGGAACCCTCGCCGCCGCCAGGGCCGTCCAGGGGGTGTGCTCCGGGTTCTCGTTCCCCGCCAACCTCGCCACCGCGCTGCAACTCGGCAGGAGGACCGTCGCCCTCAACAACATGATATCGAACGCGGGGTTCGTCGGCGGCTACGCCCTCTCCTCGTACGTGAAGGACCCCTTCGGGGACTGCTTCCTCCTCAGCGTCGTCTCCGCCGTGACCGCCCTACCGCTGCTCAAGCTCACGCTCAAACCCATGGAGATCGTGTCGGAGGAAAGAGGCTACCGCGTGATCCCCTGGGCGGCCCTCTCCCTCACCTTCGCCTCCACGCTACCGAACTCGGCCATCACCCTGATCGCACCGAAGGTTGAACCCCACGGGTACGGTCCCCTCATAGCCGCCATGACCGCGGCGGGCGGCGTCGCACAACTCGCCGGACCGACCCTCGGCGAGATCCCCGCGATAGCAGCCTCGGCGGCCCTCTGCGCCCTCACCATGATCACCGGGATGAACTGGGTCGGCGTCCTTGCCGCGGGGGCCGCCACCGGGCTCATGTACTACGCCGCCAACGTGCTGAGCGGCGGGGGAAGGGGCGTCAGGAGCGTCTCCATAGCCATCGGGGTGGGGTACGCCGTCAACCAGGTCATCGTCGGGGCCGTGATGTCCGAGGGACTCAACGGCTGGACCTTCGCCAACGCCGCCGCACTCGCCCTCGTACTGACCACGACCGCGGCCGTGATCCCCAGGATCCGACGGTGAACGAAAGGAAAGGATACTGTATCTGCGATCCTCGTGCCGGTGAGAACGGGTCTCTATCGGTTTTGGAAAAGCATATAAGTCTACGGATGGTGGTGTTTTGTGGTACTAACCACCTGGGTGGTATGAACCGTGAGGGCCACCGCGCTCCCCGCGGTCCCCTTCCTCCTGGTTCTGACCGCTCCCGTCGGTGCTCAACCCGAGTGGTTCCAGTGGGTTGGGCATTGCGAGTGGGCGAAGTACTTGGCGACTCGAGACACGCCGATCGTGGATTGGACGGGTGAACTCGTGGGCGCGGATTACACCGCGGGTTGGATAAGAGTCGCCAAGTACATACTCTACTGCGCCCCATACGAGGGCGACTCCGTGGGCAAGGTAATCCAAGTATGGTACGGGAACAACTCACTACTCCAGGGACACGTCCCACCGAACGGAGCCCCCGCCGAATTCGGAAAAGTAAAATGG
>JAADCQ010000059.1 GCA_013154335.1 Methanopyri archaeon | reverse complement strand
TTGGAGGTGTTCACGGCGTAGAAGTGGATGTCGAAGGAGCTGATGTAAACGTTCTCGCCCCTCTGAACGGACACGGTCATCGTCGGTATCTGGAAGGACCCGGTGGTGGCGTCGAACGTGTAGGAGGATATCTGCAACTGCATGGACAGGAGCTGGGCCTGGGTCACGACGTAGTACGTGTTGGGCCCCGTCACTAGTAGAAACTGTCCCGGT
Organism: Methanopyri archaeon; assembly: GCA_013154335.1. Classification (GTDB taxonomy): domain Archaea; phylum JAADCQ01; class Methanopyri; order Methanopyrales; family Methanopyraceae; genus Methanopyrus. Next base: position 6,153 of record JAADCQ010000059.1, on the reverse strand, counting down.
GCCGTCTCGATGGTGAGCGCTATCATGTACACGTAGCAGTCGACGTCCTGGCCCCTAAGATCGCCCAGGTACAGGACCAGCTCGTCCAAGGTCTTGCCCGGGTTAACCGGTATCTTCACCGCGTACACGTGCGTCCAGATGTCCTGAACGGTCCCGTTGATGTCGACCCTGGTCGGTCCACCGACCACGGGTCCCCACAGCGGTCCCGGGAAGTACCTGTCCGGGGCCACGGACTTGAGGCACCAGTCCTGGAGGTCGATCGTGAGGGACGTGTACGTGCCGTCCTCGTAGAGCACGTACCAGGTACCCTGAACGATGGCCGTCCTCGGGCCCGCGCACACGTAAGCGACGTAGATGGCCTCGGCGTTCACGTGAGGGAGCTCCAGAACGACGGCTCCCACGTCGGTCCTGTCCGGACCCGCGGACCCTACGTACGGATCCTCCGCTCTACCGTGGTACTCGGCTATCAGGACGGCGTTCGGACCCTCGTCGTTCTTGAACAGGAACGGGACGAGCTCGTTGGATATCGTCGGTCTCGTCCACACTATCGTATCCCTGTGGACGACCTGACCGTTCTGCTCGAACACGGTGGGGTAGTTGTTCACGTCGAACCATCCGTCGTCGGTGGCGGCCGGGAGGAAGTAGTAGTACGTGGTGGTTGTCCCGGATTGGTACTCGTACTGGTAGCAGTAGCCCAGCAGGGAGATCGGTGTCCCGTAACCCGTGGATGACAGGAGCGTGGACGCGGAGGATGCGGGCGATCCAGTCGACTCACGCCAATCGACGTCGTTGTACGAGGCGAGTAGGTTGAGGGATCCCCGCGCCGTAGCCACCAGGTCGTGGGCGAACGGATCGCTCCAACTGAACCAGCCGTTGGAGCAGTTTTGCTGGTTAAGGATGTACGTGTAGCCCGGACTGAAGCCCGTGGTGAGACCGAGTTCCTGGTTGAGTTCCGTGACCTGCGTCTGACTCATCCTGAAGCTGGTCCAAATGGTGGAAACATCGAGCCGTGCGACGCCGTTCTGGGCGTGGACCGGGGTTAACGATAGGAACAATATCAAGGTCAAGAACACGGCGAAGCGTGAAGTCAAATCACCCCGTCCCCCGGGCGCATAGGGTGAAAAGTGGGACTTAAACGATACCCCGTATCGTTATAAAATTCGTAACGATTCTGGATTTGGTGCCGGGGCCGGGATTTGAACCCGGGACAACGGGGTATCCCAGGCCCGCGGGGTTCGAACCGATCCGGAACGCATCCGGGCCCTATGAGCCCCGCGCTCTAACCAGACTGAGCTGCCCCGGCCTCGCCCATCGCCGTCCACGGAAAAGGACCCGTAAAAACCCTTCGGGGACCCTCCCCTTGATACTCCTGACGCTGAACCCGGACGTCCGCCCGAACGAGACCGAGAAAGTCGCCAAGGAGATAACGGAGTCCACCGGGTTGACCGCGAAGCCTGACCCCCTCAAGCCCGTCAGAAGAATCCTCATCGAGACCGAACCCGACGACATCGAAGCCCTCGCCGACCGTGTCAGGAGGGAATTCCCCGAGGTATCCCGCGTCGTACACGTCAAGATCCTCAAAACGGAACCCGAGTACCGACTCGAGGACGTCGTCGAAGACGTCTCAACGCTGAACCTCGAGATCGACGGAACCTTCGCCGTCGAAGCCAGACGCCTCGACAAGAACCTCCCTTTCACGTCCAAAGACGTGGAGGTGGAAGTCGGGGACGCCGTCAGGAAAGCCACGGGCGCCCCTGTGGACCTCGAGAACCCGGATTACTACATCGACGTCCACCTCTCCGGGAAGGGGTACCTGATAGGGGTGACGCCCGCGACCGTAAGGGAACCGAGGAGGGAGTGGTTGCCTCACGACGCGTTTTCCAACGTCTACGTGTGTTTCGAGAGGCCCGAGACGGAGTACGAGATAGCCGACATGATAAGGATCGTGGCCGCCCTGAAGTTGGGCGGTTTGATACTGGTGAAGCCGAACCGGAGCGCCCTGAACGAGGCACTCTCCAAGGTCGGTGCCGCCAGTACCGTGGACATAGAGGTCGAAAACGACCTGGAAGAGGCTCTGAGGGGGAGGGTCGTGGCCCTCCACCCGACCGCTCCCGAGTCCGAGGACGCGCTCGTGTCGATAGCCCGGGAGGCGGACGAGTTGACCCTATTGGTGGGATCGGAGAGGGAAGGACTCTCCGAGAGCGCGAGGAGGGCGGCGGACGTGGAGGTACACCTGGGACCCACGTCTGCCGAGCCGATGAGATCCTCCAACGCCGTCGCCTACGCGGTGGGCGTCCTCAGTCATTTGGTGCGATGAACCGGGGAAGGCAGGTTCTCGGCGATCCTCTTGACGGCCACCTTGGCGCCTACCCGGAGGGCCTTGTCCATCTCTTTGTCGAACGCCTCGTTGGCCTTCTCCACGACGAACTCGAGCTTCTCCACCACTTCCTCGGGATCCTCAGGGATCTCACCAACGGCCGACAGGTGCTCGTCGATGGCCTTGACCAGGTTCTTCATGAACCGCGTCGAGAGCTCGGGTAGAACCCTCTCCTCGAACTGCTCCTTCAGGTTCTCGTAAACGTCATCCTCTTCAACCTCCATCTCCTTCAGGACTACCCATCTCGCGTAGGACTCGAGCACGGCCTCGATCACCTTCTCACCACTCACCAATTTCCTCTCCACCATCGGGACCTACCCCTTTCCGGATAGATCCTCCACGACGTCTTCCAGGGACTCCTCGATGGCCCTCTCGACGGCGTTACTGATGGTGGGTACGCACTCCTCGAACGCCCGCTCCAGCGCCGTGCACATAGCCTCGACCATCCACCTGTAGCCCTCGACGTCGAAACCCTCATCCCTCAACATCCTGTACAGGGCGGTCCTGAACCCGTTCGGCACCTTCTCGATCTCCCTTCTTACGTCGGCCGACACGGACCTGGTGTCCACGTCCGACAACATCTCCTCGAGGCTCTTCCTGACCAGCTCGGTGGGATCCTTCTCCACGTGTACCTCCCCCTGATCCGAGGGGTGTCCTGAGGGGAACCTCCGGTGTTCGCACCGGCGGCTATTCACGTTCCCTAGGGTTAAAACGGGTTCCGTTTTCGGGCGGCGTCGGGTAAGTCCGCCTCTGATCACGGCTTCCGGCTCACCCAAGGCCGAATTCGTCATCCGCCGCAACATATTTACTCGGGTTCGGTCCCGGCCCGGAACCGGGGGAAGGGCCCGCAGCTCAGTCCGGTTAGAGCGCGGGGCTCATAACCCCGTGGTCCCGGGTTCAAATCCCGGCGGGCCCACCAAACCGGGAATCGTTACGATGATTAAAACATTTGCGCGGGGCCCGCCCCCACCTTGCCCGAAGCCGCCGAACTCAGGCTCGTCGACTGTCCTCCTCCCCGGCACTTCCCCGCCATGGTCAAACTCTGCCGAGCCCTCCTCGAAGTCGCCGACGAGGAGTTCGGTCCCGAGTGGATACTGGACGTCGCCGCCGACCCGGTTCGATTCCAGTCCCTTGCCTGTCTCCTCGGTTACGAGAGGAACACCTCCGGGAGCACCACCGTCGTAACGGCCGCCCTCAGAGAGGCCGCCGACCCCGAGGAACACGGAGTCCTGGTGGTCGGAGGCAAGGGTAAACTCGCCCGTCGGGTCCCCGAGATCCTGGACGAAACCGCCCCCGAACTCGGACTGGACCCCGACCGCCTCAAGGAAGCCAGCCTGCTCACCGCCAGATCCGACACGAGATGCCTCCAAGACGGGCACGACCTATACCACCACGTGATCCTCGTGTCCGTCGACACGGGTAGATGGGTCGTCGTCCAGCAGGGCATGAACGTACCGAGGAAGACCGCGCGCAGGTACCACTGGAAGGACGAGGACGTACGGGAATTCGTTGAGGAGCATCCCGTTCACGCCGATGAAAAAGCCGAGGTCTTATCCCTCCAGGGAGAGAAGGCCTCCGGGTGTCGCGAGGCCGTACTGGATCTAATCTCCGAAGGCCCCAGAAGGATCCTGAGAGCGTGGTCCGAGATGAAAACGTCCGTGAAAGGACCCCTCGACGCCTACATCGACGATCGCGACGGTCACCCCGGTCGCCTACGACCCGAGGAGCTGCCTCCCCGCCCGGATCCCAGGGCCTTGGAGACCCTCCACGAGATCGAGCCCGTGGACTTCACCGAGTACCTCCGGGTGGACGCCGCGGGTCCATCCCTAACGCGAGCCCTCGCCTTGATAGCCGAGTTCATGTACGGCGAGGAACCCGACAGACGGGACCCCGCCGAGTACACAACGGCCTTCGGGTGCAAGTCCGGCGATCCCTACCCCGTGGATCCCGAACTGATGGAACTCGCGGCCGAGGTCCTGGAACGTGAGGGCTCCAGGGCCGTCAAGAGACTCCTGGATCGCAGGCTCCGCGGGATGAGGACCGGTAGATAGGGTGACGGGCGGCCCGGGTGATCGGGACCGCCGTTGCCGGACCGCTCAAGATTTGGACGTCTCAACGGCGATCGCGCGGGGGTCGTACCCTTGTCACGCGTGGTCCTGGCCTACTCGGGCGGCTTGGACACCTCGGTTTGCATCGAACTCCTGAGGGAGAAGTACGACTACGACGAGGTCATCACGGTGACCACGGACGTGGGACAGCCCAGGGAGGAGATAGAGGAAGCCGAGGAGAAAGCGAGGAAACTCGCCGACGAGCACCACACCGTCGACGCCGTCGAGGAATTCGTCACCGAGTACTGCTGGAGGGCCGTGAAAGCCAACGCCACGTACGAGGGATACCCCCTGAGCACGGCCCTCGCCAGACCCCTGATAGCCGAGAAAGTCCTCCAAGTCGCCAGGGAGGTCGACGCCGACGCCATCGCCCACGGGTGCACGGGCAAGGGCAACGACCAGTTCAGGTTCGAGGCGTACCTAAAGGCCCACGGCGGGGACGAGTTCGAGATCGTGGCCCCCGTCAGGGACCTGAACCTCACGCGCGAGGAGGAGATCGCCTACGCCAAAGAGAAGGGCATCCCGGTCCCCGTGGACGTGGACAGCCCGTACAGCATCGACGAGAACCTCTGGGGCCGATCCATCGAGGGAGGCGTGCTAGAGGACCCCACGCGCAAGCCCCCGGAGGAGGTCTTCGAGTGGACGGTAAGCCCGGAGGAAGCCCCGGAGGAACCCGAGACCGTGGAGGTGGAGTTCGAGGATGGGGTCCCGATATCGGTGGACGGCGAGGAAGACCCCGTACGCATCGTGGAACTCCTCAACGAGAAGGCGGGCGAACACGGCGTCGGTCGTATCGACATAATCGAGGATAGGATAATCGGGCTCAAGTCCAGGGAGGTGTACGAGGCTCCGGCGGCGATCACACTCCTCGAAGCCCACAGGGCGTTAGAAGCCCTGACGTTGACGAGGAGGGAACTATCGCTCAAGTCACGTATGGACGATACGTGGTCCGAGCTCGTGTACCAAGGCCTGTGGTTCGACCCGCTGAGGGAACACGTGGAAGCCTTCATCGACTCCACGCAGTCCGTGGTCGACGGTACGGTGGTCGTCGAGCTTCACAGGGGTAGAGCCGTACCCGTGTCCCGTGAATCGCCCAACAGCCTGTACGACGAGGAGTTGATATCCTACGGCGAGAAGAAGTTCGACCAGCGTGTGGCCGAGGGGGCCGTCGAACTCCACGGATTCCAGGAGCGCTTGGCCATTCGAAAGAGGAAGCCCTGATCCCCCTCCCAAAACCCCGGAGGGGAAGGGTTTGGAGAGGAGGGAGATGGAAAAGCACCTGGCGTCCATCCTCGAGAGGATCGACCCGGGCAACGTGGGCGAGCTGAGCGAGGAAGCCTTCAGGGCCGTGGACAAGTGGGACGTGAACCCCTACGACGAAGACCACAAACGTATGGTCGACCTGGCGGCAGCCCTCTCGGTCCGCCTCCTGGAAATACACCTGATCCTAACCGTGCTGAAGTGGGCCGCGAGGTTGGCGGGGACCACCCTGGCCCCCGAGGCGGTTCCGGACACCCTGACCGAGCTCGGAATAGCCGAGCGCCGGGAGGACGGGTACGCCGTCACCATCCCCGATCCCGACATCCTCATGTCCGCCGACGTGCACCTACTGGCCGACGCCGAGGCCGAGCTAAAGGCCATCCACGCCCTGAAACCCGTCCTCGAGGA
>JAADCQ010000013.1 GCA_013154335.1 Methanopyri archaeon | reverse complement strand
TCGCTACCGTCGTCTACCACTATGACCTCGTCGACTAGGTCGCATTCCTTGGCGGCTCGGACGACTTTGGCCACCGTGGGCTCCTCGTTGTACGCTGGTATCACGACGGATACCTTCCTTTTCCGGCCGTTCCTCCTCCGCTTGGATAGTATCTCCTTGATCGACAGCGTCAATAGCAGGACGGTGACGATCCCTCCGTCCAACAAACCCCCGTTCACCCGCGCCGTTTTCAGCGGAGGGTGGTAGTGTTGCCGAAGCGCCTGGTGCTGAAGCGCATCGTCGGGGATATAGCATCATCGAGGGAGCCGGGCGAGGTTATGCGGAAGTGGCGGAAGTTCTTCGGGTTGTCCCAGACCGAGGTGGCTCGGAAGATGGGGGTTTCCCCGTCGGTCATCAGCGAGTTCGAGAGGGGTAAGACGAGGAACCCGCGGGTCGATACGGTACGGAAGTTCGTGGAGGCGTTGATAGAGTTGGACGAGGAGAGGGGTGGGAACGTGGTTTCCTCCCTCGAGAGTATACTGGTCGACAGGGAGTTGATGTCGACGATACTGGGGATAGGGGAGTTCCCGCACCCTAGGAAGGCGAGCGAGTTGTACGATGTGCTGGACGCGGAGCCCGTGGTGGAGCACGGGGATCCGACGGTTTTCGGTTACACGGTCATAGACAGCGTGAGGACGATACTGGAGGTGCCGGCGGGCTCGCTGGTGAGGGTTTACGGGGAGTGTCCGAGTAGGGTTCTCGTGTTCACCAAGATCGACAGGGGTCGTTCTCCCATGGTCGCTATCAAGGCGGCGGGTATCATCCCGCCGTGCGTGATCCTGCACGGTATCGAGCCGGACGAGGTGGACGAGATAGGGGTTAGGATCGCGGAGGAGGAGGGGGTCAACCTGGCCACGACCACGCAAGACATTTCGGATGTTTTGGATAGGCTTCGTGATCTCACCGAACCGGGAGGTGGTGGTAGGTGATACCGTCCGAGAAGGTGGGTATCGTGGGGTACGGTGGTTACGTCCCCAGGTACAGGATCAAGGTCGAGGAGATCGCGGCGGTGTGGGGAGACGATCCGGAGGCGATCAAGTCGGGTCTCATGATAGAGGAGAAGAGCGTTCCCTCGGAGACGGAGGATTCGGCGACGATAGCCGTGGAGGCGGCGAGGAACGCCTTGGCGAGGGCCGGGATCGATCCCTCGGAGATAGGGGCCGTGTACGTGGGTTCGGAGTCGCCCCCTTACGCGGTGAAGCCGACGGCGACGATCGTGGCGGAGGCCATCGGTGCGACGCCGGAGATGACGGCGGCGGACTACGAGTTCGCGTGTAAGGCGGGGACGGCGGCGATACAGACGTGTTCGGGTTTGGTGGCGTCCGGGATGATCGACTACGGGTTGGCGATCGGTGCCGACACGGCCCAGGGGGCCCCGGGTGACCCGCTGGAGTACACGGCGGCGGCCGGTGGTGCGGCTTACATCGTGGGTAGGGAGAACCTGGTGGCGGAGTTGGAGGGTACCTACTCGTACACGACCGACACGCCGGATTTCTGGAGGCGTGAGGGTCAGCCGTACCCGAGGCACGGTGGTAGGTTCACGGGGGCGCCGGCTTACTTCAAGCACATAGTGAACGCGGCGAGGGGTCTCATGGAGGAGTTGGACCTTTCGCCCGAGGATTTCGACTACGCGGTGTTCCACCAGCCGAACGGTAAGTTCCCGAGGAAGGTGGCCAAGATGTTGGGGTTCGAGCCGGATCAGGTGGAGCCGTCGATAGTCGTGGATAAGGTGGGCAACACGTACTCGGGATCGTCGTTGCTGGGTTTCCACGCGGTGTTGGACGTGGCCGAGCCGGGGGACAGGATCCTGCTCGTTTCCTACGGTTCCGGTGCCGGTAGCGACGCGTTCAGCTTCGTGGTGACGGACAGGATCGAGGAGGTCAGGGACGCGGCCCCGAGGTTGGAGGAGTACATCGAGGACAAGGTGTACGTGACGTACGGAGAGTACGCGAAGATGAAGAAGAAGCTCAAGTTCTGATCGTCGGGGTGTATCGGGTTGCCGGGTCGTCTCAAGAGGGACGTAGCCGTCGTGGGCGTCGGGATGACGAGGTTCGGCGAGCTTTGGGACATGTCCTTCGACGAGCTCTTCATCGAGGCCGGTCTGGAGGCGTTGGAGGACGCGGGTCTCTCGGGCGACGAGATCGAGGCCATCTACGTGGGTAACATGAGCGCGGGTAGGTTCATCGATCAGGAGCACGTGGCCTCCTTGATCGCCGATCGGTCCGGTATGACGCCGGTCCCGTGCACGAGGGTGGAGGCGGCCTGTGCCTCCGGGGGTTTGGCCTTCAGACACGCGGTTCTGGCGGTGGCATCGGGCCTGTTCGACGTTGTGATAGCGGGTGGCGTGGAGAAGATGACGGACGTGACCACGGAGGAGGCCACGTCGATCCTGGCGACGGCTTCCGATCAGGAGTGGGAGGCGTTCCACGGGGTTACTTTCCCGGCGCTGTACGCTATGATGGCTAGGAGGCACATGCACGAGTACGGGACGGACAGGGAGGAGCTGGCGCTGCCCCCGGTCAAGAACCACAGGAACGCTACGAAGAACCCGAAGGCGCAGTTCAGGTTCGAGATAACGGTGGAGCAGGTAATAGAGAGCCCACCGATAGCGGACCCGTTGAGGCTCCTGGACTGTTCGCCCGTGTCCGACGGGGCCGCGGCCGTGGTCGTGTGTCCCCTGGACATGGCCAAGGAGCTCACGGATACCCCGGTGGTGGTGAAGGCTTCGGCCCAGGCTTCGGACGCGATAGCCCTCCACGACAGGGAGACCTTGACGGGTCTGCCCGCGACCGTGGAGGCGTCCAGGAAGGCGTACAAGGCGGCTGGCATCGGGCCGGAGGACGTGGACGTGGCGGAGGTGCACGACTGCTTCTCCATAGCGGAGATAATGGCGGTGGAGGACCTGGGTTTCGTGGAGAAGGGTGAGGCCGGTGAGGCGTACAGGGAGGGGATGTTCGAGATAGACGGCGAGGTGGCCGTGAACCCGAGCGGTGGCCTGAAGGCGAAGGGTCACCCGGTGGGCGCCTCGGGCGTGGCTCAGGTCGTGGAGATAGTCGAGCAGTTGCGCGGTGAGGCGGGTAAGAGACAGGTCGATGGCGCCGAGATCGGTCTGACGCACAACGTGGGTGGGTCCGGAGGCACCGTGGTGGTGCACGTGTTCGAGAGGGCCGATTGAGGGGGGATCTCCGGTGAGCGTTCCCCGCTTCTGGAGGAGTATCGAGAACAGGTACCGCCTCGTGGGTACGGTGTGCAAGAACTGCGGTGAGAAGTTCTTCCCGCCCAGGGTCGTGTGCCCCAACTGCAGGAGGAGCGGTGAGATGGAGGAGTACGAGTTCTCGGGCAGGGGCGAGGTGTACTCGTACTCGGTGGTCAGGGTCCCCCCGGAGGGCTTCGAGGACAAGGCCCCGTACGTGGTGGGGATAGTGAAGCTCGAGGAGGGACCCCTGGTCACGGGCATGATAGTGGACTGCGAGCCCTCCGAGGTCGAGATAGGGATGCCGGTGGAGGCGACCTTCAGGAGGGTCAGCGAGGAGGGCGAGGACGGCGTGATCTACTACTCCCTGGAGTTCCGCCCCGTACGCCGGTAACCGCGCTCCGTGACCATCCACTTCCTCCCCGCCGCTTCCACCACCCTCGTCCTCGAGCAGCCCACGATGATCGTACTCCGCATGTCTATGTCGTCGGCAAGTTCTTTCAGCCCTCTCACGTCCGTTATCTCGAGGCGCTGACCGTCCCTGTACGCGTTCCAAACCACACCGACGGGCCTCTCGGGCTCTACCTTCCTCTCCAGCACCCGGAGGAAGGCCTTCAGGTTGGATCTCCTCTCGGAGCTGCTAGGGTTGTACACCACCAGGACGTAATCCGCCTCGAGCGCGACCTCGATCTTCCGCATGATCTCGTCCAGCGGTACCAGGTGGTCGCTGAGGCTCACGACGGCGAAGTCCAGCATGAGCGGTGCACCTAGGAGGGCCCCCGCGGCGCACGCGGCCGTGACACCGGGGATCACCTCGATTTCGACGTCGGCATCCTCCTCGGCGAGCAGTCCGAGGACGAGCCCCGCCATCCCGTAGACGCCGGGGTCCCCGCCGCTGACGACGGCCACGTTCTTGCCTTTCATCGCGAGCTTGACGGCGTCCATCGCCCTGTCGATCTCCTCCCTCATACCGTACGCCAGTATCTCGCCCGAGATCACGTCTTTCACGAGTTCCACGTAGGTTCTGTACCCCACCACGTAGTCCACGGTGGATAGGACCTCTCTGGCCCTCTCAGTCATCATATCGGGTCTTCCCGGGCCCGTCCCCACCACGAAGAGCTTCCCCGACAATCACCTCACCCCTCTCGACGTCGATGACCGCGGGTGCCTCGTCCTCGGGAACCACCTTCACGCCCAGATCGCGCAGGTAGCGGACCGCCCCGGGTGGGGCGCCACGAACCGCTATCCCCTCCCTCAGGGCCCTGCTGAGTGCCACTATCTCATCCTTGAACAGGGATGGGTCCAACCCCAAGGCGTCGAGGACGTCTTCCACGGAGGGTCTTCCCTCGGCCTCGGCGGCGGTCCTCCCGACGTATTCCCCGCCTATCCATCCGGCCAACGCCGTGCAGAGTTCGTCGCCACCCCAGTGGTTTCCGGAGAGGCAGATGACCTCCCGCACGGGTGTAACACACACGACGATGGGATCCTTCCCTTTCTCCCGGAGTGAGAGCGCCCTCGAGGCTATGCCGGGGGAGGATACGTACACGCACGCGTCGGCCTCGGTGTCGAACCCGAAGGACCTCTTCACCTCGGTCCTCACGCCTAGGGTTTCGAAGAACTCCAGGACTTCGTCCAGGAGGGGAAGACTCCTGAATTCGTAAACAGTTACTGTTTCTAGTTTCCGCTTGCCGAAACCGAGGGTGACCGTCATTCCTTGTCTCCCCTGACCTTGGAGGCGTACTCCTCTGAGTACAGGTAGGATCGCTCGCCCGGGCGTCCCAGTACGTCGCCCACTATGATCAGGGCCGTACGCTTGATGCTCTCGCGTTCGACCTTGTCGGCTATGTCGGCGAGGGTCCCTCTGACTATCTTCTCCTCCGGTGTCGAGACCTTGTAGACGACGGCCACCGGGGTGGATGGGTCGTAGCCACCGTCCAGAAGGGAGCGGACGATGGATCTTATCCGCGAGACGCCGAGGAAGATGACCATGGTGCACCCGTGTCGGGCGAGCTCGCGGATGGATTCCCCCTCGGGTTTGCCGGAGCGGCCGGCCGGTCTGGTCAGGATCACGGTCTGGCTGATCCCGGGTTTGGTTAGCTCCTCACCGAGGGCGGCCGCGGCGGCGTTGATCGAGCTGACCCCGGGTATCACCTCGTAGGGGACGTTCTCCTCCTCGAGCACGGTCTTCTGCTCGTCGAGGGAACTGTATATGAAGGGGTCGCCGGAGACCAGTCTGACGACGGTTTTGCCCCGCTTCGCGTTCTCGACGAGGGTCTCGGTTATCTCCTCGAGTTTCATCCCGTAACTGTCGATGAGTTGGGCGTGTGGTGCCCACTCTTCGACCGTGTCCTTGGGCGTGAGGGAGCCGGGATACACGACCACGTCGGCCCTTTCGAGGACCCGTAGTCCCTTGACGGTGATGAGTTCCGGGTCGCCGGGCCCCGCTCCCACGAAGTACACCTTACCGGTCAAGCCCTGGCCCCGGAGGGGCCGGGCCGGTGGTGTTCGTTAAATCGATCGGATCGTTCCTCAGAGTATCGGGGCCTTGTACTTGAACGTGAACAACAAGATGTTGAACCTCGTGAACAAGGATAGGCTCGCCGCCACGGCCCCCTCCGGGACCCCCGTCTCCTTCGAGATCTGGGAGACGGATTTAGATTCGGTTTTTATCGCATCATATACCTTGTAAATGTATTCTTTACTTATAGAAGATTCCTCAGCAATAACGTCTATTATGTCACTTCCCACTCCTTTTCTTGTTGTTACTTTCGTATTGTCGTAAGGATAAAACCAGTCTTCTATTCTATCTCGAACCGATGAGTGTTTGACTCTTTCCAGTATTTCTATGTCTATCCTTATGTGATGATACGGTCTGTTGAAAAGGTCGGACAGCCCTTTTAGATTAAGATAATTATGTTTTTGAATTAAATCATCTATCGTATTTATGATATCTTCCTTGTACACGTAAGCATATCTTCCAGGGTCTAACACGTATTTGGCGTTGGCCCAAAGGCCGAAGTCTAGGAGGTATATCAAGTCGTGGTACGGTATGACGTCCCTATTCTTTCCTCTAACATACAAAATGTGGTCGTCCAAAAGTATCAGAACAGGAAACGATGTCTTTTCCACATATTTCACTTCCTTCTTGTCGTAATACACACCTATGGTTCCCAGGATCTCCCACGGCATCACCGTGGGGTACTGGATGAGGTCCATGGGGATTACTATGGTTGTATCTAATAGTGCTGATATTAAATCGTATTCGAACTCTAACAAGCTGAGAACATCGGTTACTAGAACGTTATCTTCAAACGGAACTTCGATGTCTACTGACTCATCTAGTACCAGAGGTACTTTGCCTAGAGTTATCTCATTTAGTCTCCTTATTGTATCCACGTCCACGCACGTTGGTATACCGTATGTAACAAGCAGTTGACACAATGTTGCCTTAACCCTGGTGGATATTTCGGGCAATTTTCACACTTCCCCGTGTTTCTGTTACTCGGTTTGAACATCACAACCTATGACCTCAAATAATAAATGATCTAACCCTTCTTTTAACCCTTCCCCCTCGATAGCGACGGTGCCGAAAGTAGGAGCGTTTATACCCACATGTGATTCCACTAGTTGTTTTATTTCCTCAGGAGGTCTAGCGTTAGGTAGGTCTTGTTTATTGGCGAACACCACTATGTTATCGGGGTTTTTTACTACGTTCTTAACTATGTTGTATATTTCTACAGCGTGATCTATTTTGGGATCCGCGGAGTCTATAACGAATATGATACCATCGGCTCCTCTGGCTCCGAGTTTCATCACGAACTTGAACATTAGGTGGCCGGGAACGCCGAAAAGCCTAACGTTCTCGTAGTACTTGCATTTGCCGAAGTCGATCCCGACGGTTTTTCCCTTAGGGGAGACCGTGGTGAACGTGTCGGAGAGTTGTCTGACGACGGTGGTCTTACCCGCGTCCTCGGGTCCGATGACGGCTACCTTAATTATATCCTCGCGGGTTTCCAACCCGGGGATACTAACCATCTCGTGTCGCACCGCCCGTCGCGTCGGGTGATGTGGTACGTGAATCGAACGAGGTCGACCTCCGGGCTCGGACATCACTCTTTAAGAGGTTACGTCTCGATACCTGGGGGAATCGTTCCATGAAAACGGGTACGTGGAGGGTGAAGACCGGTTTCGCCCGTATGCTGAAAGGAGGAGTCGTGATGGACGTCACGAACGTCGAGCAGGCTCAGATAGCGGAGGACGCGGGCGCCGTTGCCGTGATGGTGCTGGAGAAGGTTCCCGCTGATATCAGGGCGGCCGGTGGCGTGGCCAGGATGTGTGATCCCGGGAAGATAGAGGAGATCATGGATCACGTGACGATCCCGGTGATGGCGAAGTGCCGGATCGGGCACGTGGCGGAGGCCAGGGTGTTGGAGGCCATCGGTGTGGATATGATCGACGAGTCCGAGGTTCTAACCCCGGCGGACGAGGAGCATCACATCGACAAGTGGGAGTTCGAGGTGCCGTTCGTGTGCGGGGCCAGGAACCTGGGTGAGGCGTTGAGGAGGATAGCCGAGGGCGCCGCCATGATCAGGACGAAGGGTGAGGCGGGTACGGGTAACGTGGCGGAGGCCGTGAGGCACATGCGGATCATGAGGAGGGAGATCGCGGAGTTGACGGGTCTCGACGAGGAGGAGTTGTACGGCAAGGCGAAGGAGTACGGTGTTCCGTTCGATCTCGTGGCCGAGGTGGCCTCGTTGGGTAGGCTTCCGGTGGTGAACTTCGCGGCCGGTGGTATCGCCACGCCCGCGGACGCGGCGTTGATGATGATGCTGGGCGCGGACGGTGTGTTCGTGGGTTCGGGCATATTCAAGTCGGAGAGGCCCGCGGAGATGGCGGAGGCGATAGTGGAGGCCACGGCTTACTTCGACGATCCGGAGGTGGTGGCGGAGGTATCGAAGAACCTCGGTGATGAGGTGGCGATGAGGGGATTGGACGTGTCGGAGATACCGGAGGAGGAGAGGATGCAGCTGCGTGGTGAGTGATGTAGCGATGGGCCCCACCAGGTTCACGATGCTTTCGACGCAGGGTAGGCCAGTGGTCGTTAGGGCCAAGAGGTTGGACGTGTTGTGGAAGCGTGCGGTGATGGAGGTCAAGGTCAAGGGTGAGCGGGTGGAGCGTGAGAGGGGTCCGGTGAAGGAGCTGAGGGGGTTGATAGCGCACCTGGAACCCAGGGACGAGGACGCGTTCGATCTACCGGAGGAGTACCCGTTGGACGAGGGTGCGGTGAGGGAGTACGAGGATCAGTTGTTGGACCCGGATCGGGGCGGTTTCGAGTACACGTACGGGAATAGGATCAGGGAGTACTTCGGTGTGGATCAGTTGGAGGGTTTAGTCGAGCGTCTGAAGGAGGCGCCCGAGACGCGACGGGCGGTCGCCGTCACGTGGGATCCGAAAAGGGATGGGAAGGCCGAGGAGGTTCCGTGTTTGGTCGCGGTCCATCTGCAGTCGGATGGGGACGACGGGTTGGAGCTGCACGCGTTCTACAGGTCGTGGGACGTGGGTAAGGCGTTGGTGGCGAACGTCATAGCGTTGAGGAGGTTACAGGAGGAGGTCGCGGGAGAGATCGGGGCGGAGCCCACGACCGTGACGGTTTACGCGTCCAACGCGCACGTGTACCTGGAGGACTTGAAGGATCTCAAGTGGTGAGTCGGATCACTTGAACAGTCCTCCTCCGGAGGAGATGACCCAGGTCTTGAGGCCTTGCTGTGCCCCGGTGGATGCGGCTTTGCTTATCAGCTTCGAGACGCTGACGCCCGTGAGGGAGGCGGTTTTCAGGGCCATGTAGGACGTCACGGCCGCCGTGGCCAGGAGCAGGGCCAGGAGGAGTAGGGTGTCGAGGTCCCCTTGACCCCTATGCAACCGACCTACCCCCGGTCGGCTTATCCCGATTCCCTCGCTTAAATGTCTCTTTCATGCCCCTTAACTCACCCGCTGAATCGGTAGGTTCCTTCACGCCGCCGGGTACCCCTCGTCCGACGGGTTGTCCGCTGGGTCGGCGTCGAGGTTAATACCCGTTTCGGAGCGCTGGGCCAAGGGTTTTTCATTTCGATATCAAGTGACTATCGGGTGTTTTGGGAGGAAACGACTTCTTCCGCCTTCGGGCTCGCGCTTCCGGGTGGTGAAGCATGGGGGAGAAGCACCCTAACCTGGTGGAGATGGTGGAGCTGCACGGGTGAGCGTGCAAGCTGCCGCAAGGGGACCTGGAGGAATTACTGGAAGGACTTGACCTGCCGGAGGAGGGACCGTGGGTAGAGGTGGGCGTCGGTGACGACGCGGCGGTGATCAAGACGGAGGACGGTTATCTGATAAAATCGCTGGATTTCTTCACGCCGATACATCCGGACCCGTACGTCCAGGGCAGGATAGCGGCGAACAACTCGATCAACGACGTGTTCGCGATGGGTGCCACGGAGGTGCTCTCGGTCCTGGTGATATCGGGGTTCCCGAAGGAGTTGCCCAAGGAGACGGCCAGGGAGATGCTCAGGGGTTTCGCGGACCAGTGCGCGGAGGTCGGGGCCCCGATAGTGGGCGGTCACACGATCATGAACCCGTGGCCCATACTGGGGGGCAGCGTCACGGGCAGAGGTGAGACGTACGTGACGACCGGGGGCGCGGAGCCCGGGGACGTGGTCTACCTGACGAAGCCGTTGGGAACCCAGCCGGCGATGGCGCTGTTGAGGATACCGGAGGAGTTCAGGGAGGACATGTTCCCGGACCTGGACGTGGACGGGATCGTTGAGACGGCGGTGACCGTGATGACGGAGCCGCTGATGGAGGCGGCTAGGGCGGCGGTGGAGGTCGGTGTGCACGCGATGACCGATGTCACGGGGTTCGGGTTGAAGGGACACGCGGGTGAGATGGCCGAGCTCAGCGGCGTGGGGATAGTGGTGGAGAGGATCCCGGTGATCCCGGGGACCGTCGAGGTATCGAAGAAGCTCGGTTACGGTCTGGAGCGCGGTGAGGCGGCCGAAACCGCCGGTGGTCTGTTGGTGGCCGTACCGGAGGATAAAGCGGAGGATCTAGAGGAGGAGTTCGATAGGCGCGGCGTGTGGTTCAGGAGGATCGGTAGGGTGATCGAGGGTTCCGGTGTCGACGTGGAGGGGGCGGAGATCGAGGAGGTGGATGATTACCCTCCCCGATGACCCCGTCGGGGAACCCCGGTAGGGGACCCGACGGGGGCGAGGCCGGGCCCACGCGGCCCGGTCACCCGTGGTACACCTGTCTCCTGTCGCCTCCCGCGGCGTCCTTCAGCACCTTGTCAACGTGTTTCCGTTCGACGGCGTCGGCCCCTTCCTTCAGGGCCTCCATGAGGGCCCTTTTGAGGACCCTCTCCTTGATGTCCCTGTGCGTCATGCCGCCCGTTCTGGCCGCTATGTAGGCGGGATCGACCTTGAGGGGTAGCGGCATTTTGTCGGCGTAGTAACGTACGAGTTCTTCCCTTTCCTTCCTGTCCGGCATGGAGAACTCGACCTCGTACTCGAACCTGTCCCTGACGGCGGGGTCGAGGACGTCCGGGTAGTTGGTGGCGGCTATGAGGACGACTCCCTCGGCCTTATCCTTGAGCTCGTCTATCCTGGTGAGGAGGGCGTTGACGCTCTCCACGACGTCCCCCCGGAGTTCCTGGTACCTCCTGTCGAGGGCCAGCGCGTCCACCTCGTCTATGAACAGCACGCAGGGGGCGTGGGACTCGGCCTTTCTGAACATGTCGTCTATGCGCTCGCTCGCCTCGCCCACGTACTTGCCCAGGGAGTGGGCCGCGCTGAACCTGAAGAGGGGGACCCCGGCCTCGCCCGCGACGGCGCTGGCGGTGAGGGTCTTGCCCGTGCCGGTGGGACCGTAGAAGAGGACGGTCCTGGGGGCCCACTCCCCGAACCTCTCGGGCTCTTTGAGGTACTCCACTATGACGCGGCAGGCCTCCTTGGCCTTCTCCTGTCCCACCACGTCGTCGAAGGTCACGTCGGGTACCTCGGGCTCGGGCCCGGTCGATCTATCCCTTATCACGAACTTGGTCTTGGAGGTGATCCTACCCACGCCCGCGGGGACGACCCTGACGACCTTGAAGGCGAAGCTGTGGAGGACGCCCGTGTCGAACAGGATCTTACCCTCCTTTACGACCTCACCCAGCCACTGGTCCCTGGCGTACTCGTTAAATGCCTCGATGGAGTCGACGATAAGGCTGTTGGACATGCCGGGTTCCCTTATGGGGTACCCGAGGGGCTCCAGTTCCACGAGCTTGGCGTCCGGGACGGGTTTCCTGTAGGGTTCTATACCCCGGCCCCCCAACCCTGACCTGTTGGGGGTGTCGGCTTGTCGAAGTTCCGGGCCTTCATCGCGATAGACCTGAAGGACGAGGACATCGTCCGTAAGATACGGACGATCCAGGAGCGACTTAAAGCATCGGGTGCGGACCTCAAGCTCGTGGAGCCCGAGAACCTCCACCTGACGCTCAAATTCCTGGGGAACGTCGAGGAGTCCCGCGTACCGGAGATAGTGGAGGCCATGGAGAAGGCAGCGGACGTCGTTCAGCCCTTCGAGATGAGGCTCAAGGGTATGGGCGTGTTCCCGAACCCGAGGTACGTCAGGGTCGTGTGGGTAGGGGTCGAGGAAGGGACGGAGGAGACGAAGGCTATGGCGAGCGTGCTCGAGGACGAGCTCGTGAAGCGTGGGTTCAGAAGGGAAACGAAACCGTTTACTCCACACGTGACCGTGGCGAGGGTCAGGAGCGGTAGGAACAAGGCCGAGCTGATCTCGACGGTCAGGGAGCTCATGAACGTGGACCTGGGCACCGTCGAGGTGGATAGGATCAGGCTCAAGAAGAGCGACCTCCGCCCCGAGGGCCCCGTCTACACGACGGTGGAAGAGGTGGAACTATGATCACGGGGACGGCCCGGTAGGCGTCGGGTCCTATCACGGCGGCTTCGACACCGGCCGTGAAGGCGAGGGCACCCAGTATCAACGGGCCGAGCGTCGACGTCTGTGATCTGAGGGATTCCACCGGGTTCACCGCCGATATCTCCACCGGGAACACCAGAGCGCCGGACCCCGAGGACGCGAACACCTCGAACGTGTCACCGGCCGATCCGACCGCGTAGAACTCGACCGTCGCCGGTACCAGACAGCCGACCTGGGTGTACGTTGAGTCGGGATAGAAGGACGAGGATCCCGGGGAGAACCTTATCCCGACGGTGCAGTCCAGGGCGTCCCCGCGGAGGTAGACGGCGAGGTAAAGATCGTCGACGAGCACCGCCCGGGGATCCACCCCGGGCCCCACGACACCGGCGTCCCAGGCCCGTAGGGAGGACCCGGACGGTGTCAGGACCAGTGCCTTCGACTCCGTCCCGTCGTCGTACAGGAGCACGTTGCCCACCAGGAAGGGGTTCTCCCCCTGGACGCTGATCCCACCCTCGGACACGGGACCGTCCCCGGACACCCCGTAGGCCATCACGTAGACCTTATCCTCGAGCTGGAAGGCCACGAACAGGTCGGGCTTCCCGTCCCCGTTCACGTCACCGGGACACGATAGGGATACGGCGGTGGGTTCCGACGTCAGCGGTCCTATGCTGATGCGGTACGCGGGCGTGATGGATGCCGTCTCGGCGTCGAACTTCATCAGGTACACGTACACGAACTGCCCGGACGCGTAGGCGACGGCGGGTCCCAACCCGGGCACGTACGTCGCCGCCGGGTGGGAGCCTTCGCCCAGGTCGACGGCTTTCCCTACCTCGGTCAGGTCGACGTTCATCATCCGAGCCTCGATGTGTCCATCGGTGTTCACGTAGGCCAGGAGGAACTCGGTCTCCGTCAGCGGTGCCAGGGCGGGTTGGGAGCCTTCGACGACGTGGGCGGGCCCGGAGAAGACCGCCCTTTCGTCGGTCGTGCAGACGTCGATGTAGTTCCCGTCCTCCCAGGCCCATGCGGCGAGTTTCCCGACCGGTGCCCAGACCACGTTCCCGGTAACGTGGGCGGTTTCCAGGTCTATCGGTTGGCCCAGTTGGGCCTCGAACCAGGGTCCCACGGAGGCCAAGCATGGGGTCGGGATCGCGATCGCGACCACTGTCAACGTCGCTGTAATCGTCCTCAAGCGGTGGGGCCCGGCGTCGGTCGGTGGTTCGGGTTTGAAATATGCGTCGTGGATGGGTCTCATGGGGTGCGGGCCCGTGGAGGATGACGTCAGGGAGATGGAGGAGAGGAAGCGTCCGATGGGTACCGTGTTGCTGTGTGGTTTGGGTAGGTTGGGGATAAGGGTGTTCGTGAGGCTCTTGGACACGCACAGGGGTGGGCCCAGGACCATCGTGTGTTACGACGGTCAGCGCGTGGACGGTAACGATACTGTTCACCTGTCCTTGGGCGCGAGGATTGGGGAGAACAAGGCGAGGTTCGCGGCCAGGCTGGGTGCGAGGCGTACGGATCGTAGGGTGGTGGGCGTTCCGGAGTACGTGGGTGAGGGGGACGCCGAGGGGGTCGTCCGACGGTGGAGGCCGGACGTGGTGGTGTCCATGATCGCGGGGGGAAGGACGACGCCCGTGACGGCGGCTTTGGCGAGGGCGGCTTCGAGGGTCGGTGCCGTTTCTATATCCACGGGGGGTGTGTTCGGGTTCGGTGATGAGGA
Organism: Methanopyri archaeon; assembly: GCA_013154335.1. Taxonomy (GTDB): domain Archaea; phylum JAADCQ01; class Methanopyri; order Methanopyrales; family Methanopyraceae; genus Methanopyrus. Next base: position 10,994 of record JAADCQ010000013.1, on the reverse strand, counting down.
TGTGAGCGTGGTGAGGTTGGAGGAGGCCGAGGGTCCGCCGGCTGAGGAGTTGAGGAGGTTCGGGGCGCCGGGTGATCATTTGGTGGTGACGACGGGGAGGTTCATCAGGGACCCGGAGCCCCTCTCGCCGGTGGTGTTGGAGAGGGTGGCCGATGCGATAACCGTGGAGGTGTTGCGGGCGTTGCACCTCAGAAGAAGATGACGTTGTCGGACTCCTTGACCCAAGCCACGAGGTCGTGCATGGTTGCGAGTTCGATTCCTTCCATGAAGTCGTCCTCGGTCATGCCTCTCGCCTGGGAGCACGGGCCGCATGCCTTGACGTTGGCGCCCTGTTCTATGCACTGCTTGAGGAGTTCACCGTAGTTAGGTACCTCGGCGGGGTCCTGCTCCTTCTTGCCCACGTACACGCCGTCCTCGATGAGGAATATGTTGACCTCTTCGCCTTCGACGAGTGCCGTCAGGGCGAATCTGAGCGCGGAGTAGGCCCTCTCCTTGCCGTACGGGGCTTCGGAGATTATCACGGTGATCGTACCCATCGTTCTCGACACCCCTCGCCTGCGCCGTGGGATGGGTCGGAATAAGGTTGCTTTCCATGGGTTCGCTTGGCCATCGAGGTTATCGAAACCCCGTCGGGAATTCTAAATGTATAAGTGATCGTGTATCGTCAAGGGGTGCGGAACGATGGTGGAGATCCAGGAGCTGGAGGAGGTGGAGCGCGAGGAGACCGTCCCCGGCGCTCACTCTCACATCACGGGGTTGGGCCTGGACGAGAACCTGAGGGCGAAGAAGGTGGCCGACGGTCTGGTCGGTCAGGAGGAGGCGAGGGAGGCGGCCGGTATAGTCGTGGAGATGGTGAAGCAGGGTAAGAGGGCGGGTCACGGTCTCCTGCTGGTGGGTCCGCCGGGTACGGGTAAGACCGCCATCGCGTTCGGTATGGCGAGGGAGCTGGGTGAGGACGTTCCGTTCGTCTCGATATCGGGTTCCGAGATCTACGGTACCAACCTGAGCAAGACCGAGTTCCTGCAGCAGGCCCTGAGGAGGGCTATCGGCGTCGAGTTCACGGAGGAGAGGCAGGTGATCGAGGGAGAGGTGGTGTCGATAGAGTTCGAGAGGGAGAGGCACCCCCTGGCCCCGTACATGGAGATCCCGGCGGGGGCCGTGATCGAGATCAGGACCAAGGATGAGGCGAAGAGGTTCAAGGTGCCCGAGGAGATCGCCGTGCAGCTCCTGCAGTTGGGCGTGAGGGAGGGTGACGTGATACAGATCGACATGGAGAGCGGTCGCGTGATCAAGCTGGGTAGGTCGAAGGAGGCTCTCACGGAGGAGGACGAGGAGATCCTGGGCATCAGGGGCGTGGAGGTTCCCTCGGGTCCCGTTCAGAAGAGGAAGGAGATCAAGCGCGTGGTCACGCTGCACGATCTGGACATGGCCAACGTCAGGGCGGGTAGGCTGCTGGGCTTCAGGGAGGAGGAGATCACGGACGAGATCAGGGAGAAGGTCGACGAGACCGTGCAGGAGATGGTGGACAAGGGTGAGGCCAGGCTGGTGCCGGGTGTCCTGTTCATAGACGAGGCTCACATGTTGGACATCGAGGCGTTCGCGTTCCTGAACAGGGCGCTCGAGGAGGAGATAGCGCCGATCTTGGTCATGGCCACGAACAGGGCGATGGCGAAGGTGAGGGGTACGGACGAGGAGGCTCCGCACGGTATACCGGGTGATCTGTTGGACAGGATGTTGATCGCCTCGACGAGGCCGTTCGAGAGGGACGAGATCCGTGAGATCATCGGTATCAGGGCGAGGGTGCAGGACATCAGGCTCACGGACGACGCCCACGAGTACCTGACCGACTTGGGTGAGGACAGGTCGTTGAGGTACGCGACCCAGTTGCTGGAGCCCGCGAGGGTGGTGGCGGAGAAGGAGGGTAGCGACGAGGTGAGGAGGGAGCACGTGGAGAGGGTGCACAGGGTGTTCAAGGACGTGACGGAGAGCGTGGAGTACATGGAGAAACTCAGGGAGGAGCTGCCGCTGATGAAGTACCTGGTCGGGTGATCTCCTCCCCGTCGCCCCATCGGTTTCGTTACGGGAATCGTAACGAAGGCCCGGCCCCGTTTTAACCACGGGATTCCCGCCCGTAAGGGGTGATCCGTGATGGCGGAAGCCGAGCACGAGCTCAGGGTCCTGGAGATCCCCTGGGTCGAGAAGTACAGGCCCAAGCGGCTGGACGATATAGTGGACCAGGAGCACGTGGTGAGGAGGCTGAAGGCCTACGTCGAGAGCGGTAACCTACCGAACCTCCTCTTCGCCGGTCCACCGGGCACGGGCAAGACCACGGCGGCCCTCTGCCTCGCGAGGGAGATGTTCGGTGAGCATTGGAGGGACAACTTCCTGGAGCTGAACGCGTCGGACGAGAGGGGTATAGACGTCATCAGGACGAAGGTGAAGAACTTCGCGAGGACGAGGCCGATAGGCGGTGCGCCCTTCAAGATCATATTCCTGGACGAGGCCGACAACCTCACGCGTGACTCGCAGCAGGCGTTGAGACGTATCATGGAGATGTACTCGGACACGTGCAGGTTCATCCTGGCGGCCAATTACTCCTCCGCGATCATCGATCCGATACAGAGCAGGTGTGTCGTGTTCAAGTTCAAGAAGCTGCCGGAGGAGGCCATCAAGGAGAGGCTGAGGGAGATAGCCGAGCAGGAGGGTATCGAGGTCACGGACGAGGCCCTCGATGCTATAGTCTACGTCTCGGAGGGCGATATGAGGAAGGCCGTGAACGTCCTCCAGGCGGCCGCGGCCCTGGGTAAGGTCATCGATAGGGACACCGTGTACGAGATCGCCTCGACGGCCAGGCCCGAGCACGTCAAGGAGATCATCAAGAAGGCCCTCGAGGGCGACTTCATGGCGGCCCGCAGCAGGCTCCACGACATCATAGCGAGGTACGGGATGTCCGGCGAGGACGTGGTCAGACAGATGCACAGGGTGATCTTCGAGGAGGATCTAGGCGTCCCGGATGAGGTGATTCCGGAGCTGGTGGACGCTATAGGCGAGGCGGAGTACAGGATGGTGAGGGGATCGGACGAGAGGATACAGCTGGAGGCCCTCCTGGCCCGCATATCATCCATAGGCGCCGAGGCGGGCTCCTGACCGCCACGGGGAGTCACCGTTGACGGACTTACCCTGGGTGGAGAAGTACAGGCCCAAGAGCCTGGCCGAGCTGGCTGATCAGGAGGAAGCGAGGAAGGAGATGGTGGCCTGGGCGAACGCCTGGGCGAGCGGCAAGATCCCGGAGCCCAGGGCCCTCCTCCTCCACGGTCCGCCGGGCACGGGCAAGACGACGGCCGCCTACGCCCTCGCGAACGATTACGGGTGGGACGTGGTCGAGCTCAACGCGTCCGACGAGAGAACGGCTCGGGTGATAGGGAAGGTCCTCAGGGGCGCGGGCGTCGCCAAGTCCCTCGACATGATCCTCAAGAGGCTTCAGGAGGGAGGGGCCCGCGTCAAAGGAGTCGAGAGGATGGGTGGAGAGAGGGTCCTGGTGCTGCTGGACGAGGTCGACGGTATGGATCCGAGGATGGACCGTGGAGGCGTCACGGCGATAGTCAGGGCCGTTAAGAAGACGAGGAACCCGGTGATCCTCACCGCCAACGATCCGTGGACGTTGCCCAGGTCCCTGCGCGAGGCCGTCAGGGAGGTCAGGTTCAGACCGCTCAGGATAAGGGACATCGTCGAGGTCCTCAGGATGATATGCGAGCAGGAGGACGTGGAGTACGAGGACAAAGCGCTGACGCTCATCGCCAGGAGGGCTAGGGGTGATCTCAGGGCCGCCATCAACGATCTGGAGGCGATAGCGAGGTCCACGGGTAAGGTCACGGTCGACGCCGTGATGGACTTGGGGTGGAGGGATAAGGAGATCTCCGTGTTCGAGGCGCTGGGGAAGGTGTTCCACAAGGATCCGAGGGAGGCCAGGAAGGCGACGTGGAACCTGGATCAGGAACCGGACGAGTTCCTCCTTTGGCTGGCTCAGAACATCCCGATAGCGTACAAGTACCCGGACGAGATCGAGAAGGCCTTCGACTACGTTTCCAGGGCCGACATCTACGTGGCCAGGGCTCCGGAGACCGGTGTGTGGCGTTTCAAGTACGTGTACGCGCCGGACGTGGCCACCACCGGGGTGGCCAGCGCGAAGAGGGAGAAACCCGGTAGGATCCGCTTCAGGGCCCCGGAGGTCCTCAGGAAGCTCGGCGCCACGAAGAGGGAGAGGAGGCTCAGGCGTAGGATCGCGGAGAAACTCGGTCGCGTCATGCACGTGTCGACGAGGAGGGCCCTGCAGGATATACTGCCGGTGATCGAGACGGCGTTCTCGAAGTTCGCGGAGGAGGGTGACGAGGAGAGGCTGGATCTGCTGGCCGGGATCGTCGCGTACGCGGATCTCAGCAAGGAGGAGGTATCGTTCCTGTGTGGGGATCCGGTCGTCGCGAAGCGGATCTACGAGCGTGCCGAGGAGATGAAAGAGAAGGACTTGGAGCTCCGGAGGGAGATGATCAAGGGCGCCCTCGAGACCGCCGTGCACGAGGCCGGTGGCGGTCTCATAGGTGCGGAGACCGTTGAGAAGGAGAAGGGGGAGACTGTGGAGACCGTCGAGGAGGAAGAGGAAGAGGGTGAAGAGGAAGAAACAGAGGAAGTTTCCGAATCCGAAGAGGAGGAAGAAACCGGAGGTGGTGGAGGGAAGCAGAGGACCCTGGATGACTTCTTCGGGTGAGGCTTCAGCCGAACAGGGCTCCGAGACCCGCGGCGGCTTCCTCCTCGGCCTCCTCTTCTTCTTCCTCTTCCTCCTCTTCTTCCTCCTCTTCCTCTTCCTCGGCCTCTTCCTCCTCGGCGCCCGCTGCCGCCGCCGGTGCCGCCGCCGGTACGGCGGCCTCCTCTATCGCTTCCTCGATGTCGACATCCTCCAGCGCGGCCAGCGTGGCCTTGAGCTGGGCCTCGTCCACCTCGATGCCCGCGGCCTCTAGGACCTTCTTCAGGTTCTCCTCATTGATCTCCTGACCCGCGTGGTGCAGCAACAGCACCGCGTGGATGTACTCCATACCCATCCGGGATCCCCCCGGCTCATGACCTTTTGAGGGCCCGCGGCCTACCGCCGTCAAAAAGGTTTACGGGAAACGGGGTGAAACCGCGCTTGCCCGGCAACCCGTTCCAAGACGTGCCGGACGTGCCCGATCCCGAGGAATTCATCGACATCGTCCACAGGAGGGTCGAGAGGGCGGCCGAGAACCAGAGGAAGGCGTTCAGGGGCACGAGGGCGGGCGACCTCACCCGCGCCAGGACCATAGAACTCGTCAGGATAAACACGGCCTGTCAGATGGTGCAGGACAGGCTTTGGGAGATAGTCAGGAGGACACCTAACCTGGACGAACTTCACCCCTTCTACAGGGAGCTCGTGGACGTCGTCGCAGGTGTTGACAGGATGAAGGAGGCCTTGGCGTCGATCCACAAGGTGGCCAAACTCGCCAGGCTCATACGGGAGGAGTACGGCGAGAAGGTGAAGCGGGCCAGGGACCCACGTGAGGCGGCCGAGATAAGGAGACAGGCCCTCGGTAGGCTCTACTCGGCGATCAGGAGGAAAGCCGGCGACGCCATGAGGTTCCTCAGGGACGTGGTGCCCGAGCTGAAGGAGTTCCCGTCCGTCGATCCGGAACTCTTCACGGTCGTCATAGCCGGTTGCCCGAACGTCGGTAAGACGACCCTCATGAGCGCCATAACGGGTTCCAGGCCCAGGATAGCCTCCTACCCCTTCACCACCAAGGGTATCCAGGTTGGCTACACCGAGGACCCTTACCCACTCCAAGTCCTGGACACGCCCGGACTCCTGGACAGGGACCCCGACACCATGAACGAGATAGAACGCAAGGCCCTCGCGGCCCTCGAGCACGTCGCCGACGCCGTGCTCTACCTCATCGACCCCACCGAGACCTGCGGCTATCCGCTGGAACACCAGCTCTCCCTGCTCGAACGCCTGGAGAACACCTTTCGGGACACGCCGTCCCTCGTGGTCCTAACCAAAGCCGACGTCGAGGACCTCTGGAAAGAACCGGATCTAGACGGCAGGGAGGCCGTCGCTGTCTCCGCCAAGACGGGCGAGGGGATAAAAGAGCTCAAGGAACGACTCAACGACATGGCCAGGGGGTATTACAGGCGTGCCGGAAGGCCTGGTTAAGAACCTACCCGTGGTCGAGGACATCTACCAGCTGATCGAGGCGGTTAGAGACCCGAAGAAGGCCGTCAGGGAACTCCTCGAGGAGATGGAACCCGAGGCGGTCGAAGCTCTGAGGGAAGCCCTCCACGAGATCTACCCGACCATCAGGGCCTCCGTGGCCCCGCACGCGGACGTTTACAAGACCGATAAGGGGTACCGTATCGTCGTCGAACTACCCGGGGCCGATCCCGACTCGATAGACGTGAAGGCCTACGAGGACAGGATCGAGGTGGCCGCCCGCATCCCGAAGAGGGGCGAGGGTACACCTATAATCAGGGAGACAATCACAGGCGAGGTCCGGAGGACCTTCCAGATGCCCAAAGAGATCATCCCGGACGAGGTCGAAGCGGTGTTCGAACACGGGGTCCTCGTCATCGACGCCCCTATCGTGGAGGAGAAACCCGTGAAGGTCGAAGTTAAGACGCCGTGATAGGGCTCCGTCCCGGGTTCCCTCCTCACCTCCCTCGGCCATCCGGACCTTCTTCATCGCCCCGGGTGATACGGCTTGACCACCGTCGAGATAGACGGGTCGTACGGAGAAGGCGGCGGTCAGATACTACGGACCGCGATAGGGTTATCGGCCCTCACCGGCCACCCCGTCCACGTGTACAACATCAGGGCCAACAGACCGAACCCGGGTCTCTCCCACCAGCACCTGAAGGCCGTCGAGGTCGTCGCCCGCATGTGCAACGCGGAGTGCGAGGGCCTCGAGATAGGGTCCACCGAGCTGACCTTCGAACCGGACCGCGTTCAACCCGGAACCTACGAGATCGACATAGGAACCGCCGGGAGCGTCACCCTCCTACTTCAGGCCCCGAAGATAGCGGCCATGGCCGCGGACGACACGATCGTGTTACGGGTCAGGGGAGGGACGGACGTCAAATGGTCACCGCCCGCCGACTACGAGGAACACGTCAACGCCAGACTTCTCAACATGATAGGATACGGATACCGTTTCGAGATCATCAAGCGAGGTCATTACCCACGTGGAGGGGGCGAGGTGGAGGCCGTCATAACGCCGCCCGAGGACGGTCTGAAGCCCCTCAAGGCGGTGAGGTTCGGGGAGCCGAGACGCGTGATGGGGGTATCGCACTCGGTCAGGCTCCCACCTCACGTCGCGCAGAGGCAGGCGACGTCCGCGGCGGAGATCCTTCGGGAACACCTCGACGTCGAGATCACCATCAGGACCGAGACCTACCCGAAGGAGATCGACACCCACGCCGGCCCGGGCAGCGGCATAGTCCTATGGGTCGAGGACGATGAGGGCAACAGGATCGCGGCCTCGGCCTTGGGCGAGAAAGGTAAACCGGCGGAGGAAGTCGGTAGGGGGGCCGCGCAAACCCTCCTTAAGAGGCTCGACACCGGGATGGCCCTCGACGGGCACATGGGGGACCAGATACTACCCTTCCTGGCCCTCGCCGACGGCCCGTCCGAGTACGGCGTCACCGAGGTAGACCCCCACCTAACGACCAACGCCTGGGTCGTACGCAAGTTCCTCGACGTCGACATAGAGGTGGAGGGCGAGGAGGGAGAACCCGGAGTGGTCAGGGTGAAGCCGTGACCCGGTTCCGCACGGGGACATCGCGCTTCGACGCCCGCGCTCGGTGATCCCTCCACGGCGGATCCAGGGGCCACGGGCCGTGGAAGGGGTTCACCTCGAGGATCGAAAGGACGCGGTGAAGGAGCTGGAGAGGGCCGCGAGACGTGTGCTGGGAAGGAGAGCGAAGGTGGTACCGTTCGGGAGCGTCGCCAAGGGTAGGGCCGTTCCCGGTAGCGACCTGGACGTGATGGTGATCAGCGAGGACGTCCCCTCTTCGATAAGGGAGAGGGCCGAGGTGGCGCACCGGATACTGCGCGAGGCCGGTTTGAGCGAGGAGGACGTGGACCTGTTGATAATGAGTCCCGAGGAGTTCGAATCCTGGGGACGCCTGCTTTTGGGTTCCGAGTCCGACGATACCAGATCGCTCGTCGAGGAGCTATCGGAGCGGGGTCGGAGGTTCCTGGCGGCGGCCGAGGAGTTCAAGGAACGTGGGTGGGACGATCTGGCCACCCTTCACGCCCACCAGGCGATAGAGCTGACCGTGAAGGCCGCCCTGATAGCCTCCGGGGAGAGTCCGCCCAGGACCCACTACTTGGGGAAGTTGCTGGGGCGGCTGCACGAGGTCACGGGAGACGAGAGGGTACGGGCGCTGGCCGAGCGGTACCGGTGGGAGCTCAGGGAGCTCTCGCACGCCTGGTTCGAGGCCCGGTACGGGCGCTACCCCGGGGAGGATATCGAGGTCGGGGATTTGGTCGAGGCCGCCCGTCACGTCGTCCGAGTAGTGAGGAACGTCCTCGAGGATCTACTCGGTGGTTCCACCCCGCGGTTCCGTGAGGGCCCTTAGGAGCACCGTCTCGCAGATACGCCTGCGTGCCGCGGCCGATTCCGGGCTCGTGAACACCCGCATCGAGGGCCATTTGACGGCGACCCTCACGCCCAGTTCCCTGGCCCGGATTAGGGCTTCCACGTTCACCTCCCATACCCGGTCCATCAGCTCCCTGGTCACCCGAACGTCCGGATCGAGGTGTTGGAGGGGACACCCTTCCCTCCATCCCCTCCTCAAATCCCCCAGTTCCCCCACCCTCCTCACGGGTAGGTCCAGCGCTTCGGCGATCCGTTCCACGTCGTCCTCGTGGATCCGGATCAGGGGCCTGATCACCCGGCCGCCCCGCTCCACCACCGGTTTCTTGGGGATCTGAACGAACTCGGGGGGTGTTCCCTCCCTCTTCCACACGTCGAGGGCGGCGCCGGCTATGGAGTCCATGCCGGAGTCCCCGGTGGCGATGACGGGGTGAACCTCGAGGGCTTTCTCGAGCATGATGCGTTTGCAGATCTTGCAGACGGATCGTCCCTTGGCGCCCTGGAGCCTGCGTTCGAGATCGTCGGTCACGTCGATCTCCACGAGTTCGACGTCGAGGCTCCGGGCTATCCGCCGGGCGCTCCATCTGGGGGTGAACCAGACCCAGTCGTGGGTGACGTGGACGGCGATCGGTTCTGCCCCGGCGAGCTTGAGGACTGCGGTGGCGACGGCGCTGTCGAGCCCTCCGGACAGCAGGACCGCTACCCGGCGGCCTTCGACCTCCCTCTCGAGGCGTCGGACGAGGGTTCGGAGGTCCGTGGTTCCCCATTTCCTGGTCCAGGGTCCGAACCGGAGGTCAAGCGGTTTAGGACCTCCTCGAGGGTTCGTTTCAGTTCGGGTGGGAGCCACGGTCCCGCTTCCCCCAGGAGGCGTCGGAGGAGGTCCGGGGTGGGAGGTTCGGCGATGCGGGTGACGTCCTCGGGGTCGATGTAGCCGTACCTGGCCATGGCGGCGAGTCTCTCGAGCTCGGGACCGTAGGGATCGGGGTGTAGGGCGGTGGCGAAGGGTAGGACGACGCAGTTCGAGGTGTAGCCGGCCAGCTTGGGGACGTCGATGCCCAGTTCCTCGCGTACGAGTTCTCTGCGTTCCCGTTCGGTCCTCCCGCACATGGCTCTGAGGATGGGTGGGTCCCCGGGCATCAGGACCCTGTCGCCGTGGGGTAGCTCGTGGCCCGTGACGATGAGGTCGGCGTCGGTCTCGCGGGCGAGTTTCCGGAGCCTGCGTCTTATCATGCGGGAGCAGGGGCCGCAGGGGGATAGGTTCCGTCGGAGCCTGTCCCGGAAGAGGCGGACGAAGTTGTCGGTGTCGCCCGCGACGGTCCATTCTACCTCGGTGACGCGTCTGGCCAGGGCGCACCTGCGCCAGGCTTCAGGATGTAGGGAACCGGTGTCGACGGTGACGGCCACCACTTCGTCGACGTGTCGTACGGTGAGGGCGAGCGCGGCGAGGCTGTCGAGTCCCCCGGATAGGGCCAGGAGGACCCTCTCGGCGTTCCGGAGGGCGCGTTCGACCCTGCGTTTCATGGCGCGGTGATCGGGTGGAGGCGTTCTCCTGCAGGTCGTGCAGAGGCCGTCGGGACCGATGCGGGCGTGTGTTTCCGGGAGACCGCACCTGACGCATTTCCTCACACGTCGGTTCCCCTTCCCGTTTTGGGAACTTCTGATCCCGTTCCGCTACACTTTTAAACGGGGGGAGAGGGGTCTCCCCCTGAGATAGAGGTTTGATCGGGGGTGGAATCCCCGTGGGGAAGAAGGTGGCGATAGCCATCGCCGTGGCCGTGGCGGCCGTGGCGGTGGGTGTTGGAGCCTATTACTACGCGTCCGGTGGAAGCATGAAGACGACGCTTCAGATAGGTGGTTCCACGAGCCTCATGCCGTTCATGATGAAGGTGGCGGCGTACTGCGGTGAGGAGCATCACATGACGTGGAAGCAAATAGGTGATCAGGTTGGGATGAAGGATCTGCCGAACGCGCCGGTGCAGTTGATGGTGACCGACGGTGGTTCAGGGGCCGGTATCAAGGGCCTGATCGAGGGCACGTACGACATAGCCATGGCCTCGAGGCCGTTGAAGCCGCAGGAGGAGCAGCAGATGTCGGACCCAGAGATGTGCCCGGTGGTCCTGTCGGGGATCGTGCCTATCGTCAACGGTAGCACGGTCGGTAAGTACCTGAACAATATCGACCTCAAGACTCTGAAGGAGATCTACGAGGGTAAGATCAAGTACTGGGATCAGGTGAAGCCGGGTCTACCTCACAAGAAGATAGTGGTGATCGGTAGGGTTCAGGGTTCCGGTACCAGGGCGTGCTTCGACACGTACCTGGACCTGAAGGGGTACACGT
>JAADCQ010000006.1 GCA_013154335.1 Methanopyri archaeon | reverse complement strand
CGGTGGTGGCCGTGCCCGCGGACGCGAAGATCGAGAAGGCTGGCGCCCTGGACTTGGAGAAGGCCCTCGAGGTCTGGAAGAAGCGCGGTCAATTCTACGGGTACATCGGCAGCATGGCCATCATGTCACCGACGCCCGTGACCGTGAAGGGCGCCCTGGCGGTGGACGATCTGGACCCCGACGGGGCGTTGAAGCCGGAGGAACCGAAGGTCGTGGGTAAGGTGAAGGTACCCGACGACGCGTTGGAGGGCTTGGGGCTCGAGGGTTTGGAGGTCGAGATCCTACGTGTACCCACCGACACGGGCTACGCGTACGTCCGCTACGACCACGGACCCCTCACCGCCCTCATCACCGGGGACGAGACCGTGATCCTACCCGCGACCGTCGACGGTATCCTCCTCTACGACCTGAAGACCGGGGAGTGGGCCCGCGTCGACCCCTTCGCGGACCAGACGGTCACCGTGAAGATCGCCGGTGGGGAGGTGAAGATCGTCCAGATCTACGTCCCGATGGGTGCCGCGGAGGTCAACTCGTTCAAGATCGAAGCCGAGGGCCTCCGCGATCGGGTGTTGATCGTCGCCCCGGTCGACGGGGGACAGTGCGTGTGCGTGGGTAAGGCGGAGAAGACCGTCGGGGGACACTGTGTGACCATCATCGTCGGGAACTACCATTGGAATTGGGGTCGGAGCGACACCGGCGGTACCGGCGGCGGTTCCGGCGGTTCGACGACGTTCCTGCCCCTACCGCCTCTGGTGCCGCCGATCAGGAGGAGGGGTTGACGGGCGTGCGTGCCGTGGACGTCCGCGACCTCGTGGTCCGTTTCGACGGTAGGCCCGTCCTGAAGGGCGTCTCCCTGTCCGTGGGGCGGGGCGAGCGCCTCGCCGTGCTCGGTCCCAACGGTTCCGGTAAGACGACCCTCCTCCGGGCGATCGTCGGGGTTCTCGAGCCGGACGAGGGGTCGGTGGAGGTCCTGGGTGAGAGGCCGCCCGTCGAGGGTTTGAGTTACGTGCCCCAGGGGCACGCTCACTACGAGTACCTCACCCCGAGGGAGAACCTGCGGTTCTTCGCCAGGATGTACGGGGTCCCTGGGGACGGGATCGACGGGCTCGTCGAGAGGTTCGGGCTCCCGGACAGGAGGGCCGGGGAGCTCAGCGGCGGGCAGAGGAGGCGGTTGGACCTCGCCGTGGCCTTGCTCCCGGACCCGGAGGTTCTGATCCTGGACGAGCCCACGGAGGGTCTCGACGTCGGGGCCAAGAGGGACTTCCTGTCGACCTTGGAGCGGGTCTCCGACGAGCGAGACGTCACGGTCGTGTTCTCCACCCACGATCCGGTCGAGGCGGAGCGTCTGGCGGACAGGGTCGTCATCCTGGACGACGGGCGTGTCGTCGCCGAGGGATCGCCGCGGGAGCTGAGCCGTAGGGTCTGCGGTGAGCCGGTGGTGGTCGTGGAGGGGGACGTCCGGGGCGAGGAGGCGCTCCCCTACCCCTACACGAGGGTTGGGGACGCTCTGAGGGTCCGCGTCGGGGATCCCGAGGAGGGGATGATCAGGGTGCTGGAGACGTTGTTGGACGCGGGTTCGAGGATCGAGGCGGTGCGCGTGGAGGAACCGGGTTTGGCCGACGTCCTCACGGTCCTGGTGGGTGGTGAGGGTTGAAGCCGGGGCGTCCCGTGGCCGTCGCCGTCAAGGACCTGAGGGCGGTCTCGAGGAACAGGGCGGCGTTCTTCTGGATCGTGGTCTTCCCGGTGGTCATGCTGGTCATGTTCAAGATCACGATGGGAGGCGGTGGTTTCCACGTCAAAGCCGCGGTCGTCACCCACGGGTCGCGGATCGCCCGCTCGTTCGTACACGAACTGAACGGGACCGGGACCGTCCACGCCGTGGTGTACGGGGACGAGCGTGGGGCGCTCGAGGCGCTGCGTAAGGGTCGCGTCGACGCGGTGATCGTGTTCCCTCCCGGGTTCGACCGGGCCGTGGCCGAGGGACGGCACCCGACCGTCCGCCTGTACGCGAACGGGAACGACCCGCGCGGGTACCACGCGGTGGTGGGCGCTCTCACCGGGGCCCTCAACGGGCTCGAGAACGGCGTTAGGAGGGCCGTGACGGGTCGCTTGCCGCCGGATCTCGCCCGGGTGATCGAGGACTACGCCCACCCGTTCGGGATCCACGTGAAGGAGGTGAGGGGCGTGAACCCGGGTGCATACCAGACGATGGCGTTCCTGGCCGTTCAGGCGCTGTTCTCCGCGTCCCTCGCGGCGGCCATGGCTACGATCCCGGAGATCAGGTCCGGCACCATGGACAGGCTCAGGACCACGCCGGCGTCGCCCGTCGAGGTTCTGCTGGGTAAGTACCTGTACACCACCGTGTTGGTGACGTCCGGGGCCGTTCTGGGCGTGCTCGTGGGGAGGTACTGCCTGGGGATCGGTTACACGCCCTCCCCGACGGCCTGGGCGCTCTTCGAGGCGGCCGTGGTGTCGTCGGCCGCGGTGGGGACCTCGGTGGCCGCGCTCCTCAGGGACGAGAAGGCCGTCAACGCGGTCCTGAACTCGATAGCGTTCCCCTCCATGTTCCTGGGGGCGCTCGTGGTCCCGGAGTGCATGGTCCCGAGGGCGGCCCTGAGGGTGGTCGTCAACTACCCGCCCGTGACGTTCCTCCACGCGGCGAAGCTCCACGAGCTGTACGGGAAGGCCCCGAGTCCCGCGGGCTTGGCCGTGGCCGCCGGGATCACGGTGGCCCTGGTGGCGCTGTCGGGGTGGGCCGTCTCCAGAACCCCTCGCTGACGTCCCCAGGGCGTAACGTTACGATATTCGTAACGATACTGGGGAGGGGGGGCAGTGAAGACTCATCCCACTGCCCCTCCTGGCGGCACAGCCACGGTGATGGACGGAGGTCCTTCGAACCCCCATGGGCGTCGTGGGCGGAGCATCTACCACCCGGGATGGCCCCACGCGGGGGCCACGAGGTCCAGCTCCTTTATTGTACAAAAAGTTATCCCGGGCTCCGACCGCGGAAAGAACCGTCCTCCGCGCTCCGTCACTATGGTGAAACCGAATCGTCGGTTCCGATGAGATATAGGAAACGTGGAGGATCTCGGAAAGCGGGACTCACGCCTCCCCGGAGGTACCTGCCATCTCCGCGTACTCCTCGCCGAACCTGGTCGGCGCGTCGCAGATCGCGGACACCACGTTCATCACCAGGTACTCGTGGATCGACATCTCCGCACCCTCGGGCGGCCAGGGACAGCCCCTGAGCTTGAGGGCGTCCAGGTCCCACTCACCCTCCTTCACGTCCTCCCAGTCCAAGAACGGCATGACGGCCGCCGGCACCTCGTAGAACAGGACGCCCGGCACGGGTCCCCACCCATGTCGAAGACGCACGGCACCACGTGACCGAAGTTGGACCTCGGGTACCCGGATACCTCCTGCGCCTTGAGGCGAGGGCGTGAAGGGCGAACTCCAGGGAATCGTAGTCCCGCTCGAGGATCCTGGCCATAACCTCGGGCTCGAACCCGAGGAACACCAGGCAAACCTCCTCCCAACACGCCAAGGGACCGTGCGTGTCGGGGCTCGCGATCTCGAAGGGGATCCCCTCCTCACCCTGGGGTGGGACGAGCGACGTCCTCTTCCACCAGAACTTCACCCTCCCGAACCCCACGAACGGGGCCACCCTCTCACCCGCCAGCGTCCTCACCTCGACGTCGAAGCCGACCGTCTTCGACTCCAACTTGACACCCGCTTCCACCTTGGTCCACCGACCCCGCCTCAGGGAACCGGATCAGCTCCCCGCCCGTGACGACCGGGGACAACGCCCTGTCCACGACCGCCTCCAACGGTGTGGCCTTGATCCTCCCGTACCTCCTCTTGTCGGGCCTACTCAACACCACGTAGTACCTACCGCCCACGCGGAACGTCTTCAGCGGCGCGTAGTGGACCACGTCGTAATCCGAGACGTTCCTACGCAACACCCTACCCGACGTCACGTCCACGACGGAGGCCCCTCCCCCGCCGTAGAAGGAGAGGATCGGGTTCGCCTTGGGTTCCTTCGAACACGGGCTCAGGGAGCTGAACGGGATCGACTCCAGCATCCCTCTCAGGTACAACCTCTCGAACCTCGACGCGTTCCTCACCACGTACCTGGTCCAAGCGTCACGCGCCACGATCAACGACTCCACGACACCGTCGCCCTCACGACCCGCCCTACCCTCCCTCTGAAGGAAGATGGGGCGTTCCTCCCAGGCGGCGGCCAGCGCGGCCTCCGTCTTACCCGCGCCCGTACCCGCCACGAGGAGAACGTTGCAGCCCTCCCGGAACGCTCCACGGTCTCGACCTGATGAACGTACGCCTCGTGATCGGGGAGCCTGGGGCAGAGGGACGAGAGCTCGACGCCGGCCCCTTCGGGTTCGGAACCCTCGATCTCGAGTTCCCACTCCGGATCGAGGGACACGGGAAAGGGCCCCGGAGAAGGGGTTTCGGGTTGAGGCCACGATATAGAGAGACTTAAAATCCTCCTTAATATTTAAACATTTTCCACAGTATAAAACGTGAGAACGTGTGTGATCCTAACTTCGGACGCGGTCCGGGGGAGGTGCGGGTTGATCGTGAGGCCCTTGGACCCGTGGTGTGGGGTGATCGTGGAGTACGAGGACACGCGCGTGTTCGTGGACGTGAACGACAGGAGCGAGCCGCGCGTCAAGAGGGCCGACGTGGTCATCGTCACCCACCCCCACAGGGACCATTACGGGGGCGTCCCCAAGGTCACCTACCGCGAGCTCAGGGCCGACGACGTCACCGCCGCCCTCCTCGGCCTCGAGGACACCGCCAGGAGGATGAGGAGGTACTTCGAGGCCGGTCTGCTCGACGCGAGGACGTACCCCGTCAACCACATGTGCCCGGAGGCCAGGGCCGTCCTCCTCCACGGCGACGCCACCGTCCTCGTCACCGGGGACTGGTGCGCCCTGGGTGAACACCCACCCCTCTGGGAGTCCGTCGACGACGACGTGGACGTCCTGGTCACCGAGTGCACCCGCGCCCTCGACAGGGAACCCGACGACCCCGAGGCCGAGGCCCACACCCTCCAACGCCTCCTCGAGACCCACCGGGACGGCAGGACCGTCCTCCTACTCAACGACGTCAACCCGCTCGTCGAGGCCGCCTCCGAGGTCGAAACCCTACACGTGCTACGCGACGACCCCGCCGTCAGGGCCGTCGAAGCCGGGGCCCACGGGGGCGCCGACGTGGTCCTCGTCGAGGAACCCAGGTACCCCCTCCTCACCTCCGACCCCGGGAGAGCCCTGGAACTGAGACCGCACACCGTCATCACCGAACGATGGTTCCTGTACAGGGACGAGGAGACCGTCGGGGAACTCCTACGGGGAACGCCCCACGCCTACGTCGTGTCCGGGACCGGACACGCCACCCTCGGCGAGATCGTCAGGCTCGTCGAGGAACTGAAACCCCGACACACCGTCCTGAGACACGGGGGGAACCAGACCGCCACGACCGCCCGAAGGGCCCTCGAACGGACGACGGACACGGAGGTCCACGTGTGGGTGGGCAGGAAGGGCGGGAAACTCACCCTCTAACCCGTCCACTCGTCCAACCTCCTCTGCCCGTCGGGCACCTCCTCCCCCAGAACCCCCAACAGACGAACCACGTTCGACAACTCCCTCGGGAAACCCTCCACGTCCCCGTACCTCTCGTACCCCGCCGACACCAAACCCCTCGCCAACAACCTCAGGTCCGGCCGCTCCTCCACGACCCTCTCGACGGCCTCCAAACCCTCCTTCATCGCCCTCAACGCCGCGTGCAACCCGTCCACCGACGAGGCGGACGGATCCACCACCTCCCTATCCTCGAACGTCGCCAGGTAAGCACGACCCCTGTACCTCACCAGCAGACCCTCACCCTCCAAACCCTCCGGGTCCAAACCGAGCGCCAAACACAACCTCCTGACCTCCTCCCAATCCGGCGACCCCGACCTCGACGGGTACCCGTAGTAGTACCTGTAAAGAAGGTAGAACGCACCCCTCTCGTCCAAACCACCCACGTCGAACTCCTCCACCACCGCGTCCGCCAACACCCTCCTCGCCTCGTCCAACACCCGAACCGGATCCACCTCACCACCCGACTCATCGTCCAGAACCACCTCGTACCCCGAGTACACGCCCAAAGCCGCACCGAACGCCACCACCAACTCGTCCACCGGCGGCAAACCCAACCTCCTAGCCCTCTCCCTGGCCTCCAACACACGATCCCTAACCTCCCGACGAACCTCGGACCACCAACCCTCAGGACCACCAACCCTCGGCTCACACGCCAACACCAACGTATACCTAACCGCCGCCTTATCCTTCTGATGCAACGAATGAATCGCCTCCGTATGCACAGGCCAAGCCGAATTAACCCTAAACCCAGCATCCCTCAAAGCCCTAACAAGCGAATCCCACGCCTCCATCGACCTATGAGTGAACATTACAGTAAGCCTACCATCCTCACCC
>JAADCQ010000031.1 GCA_013154335.1 Methanopyri archaeon | reverse complement strand
CGGAGACCGATACAACCGATCAATCGGTTGTATAGAAACGTCGCTATCCGGTATCTCGAAGAGGGGGAGTAGCCCCGTGAGAGACGTGGAGGAGATCGTGAAGGCCAGTAGGGAAGCCGCGGGCGACGTGGATCTGGGCGTAGCCGTGCTCGAGGAGAGGCTCCTAACCACGGCGCTGCACGACGTCGCGGGCGACAGGGCCAGGGCCATGCTGTTCCAGGCGGGTAGGCTGGCCGCCAGGAGGGTCGCCGAGTGGTCCGGGGAAGACACCATGGAGGGCCTCCTGGAGTCCCTATCGAAGGTCGTGGGTCTGGAGTTCGAGGTGAAGGAGGACAGGGTCGTCGTGGAGGGATGCCCGGAGTGCGTGGGGTTCCTCGGGGCCAGGGACCCGGTGTGTCACTTCACCCGAGGGGTCATCTCCAAGGCGTACGAGATGGAAACCGGAGAGAGGGTTCCGGTATCCGAGGTCTCCTGTAGGGCCGTGGGCGACGCCGAGTGCGTGTTCGTGATAGGCGAGAAGGGCACCCCGAGGTCCCCCACACTCGACGGTCAGACCATGGACGACTTCAAGGACACCGTCGACTTACCATCCGACGTGAAGCCCGAGCACGTTCTGGCGTTCCGGGCCCTCCAGAGGTCGACCCTGGCCGACGTCGTCGGGAGGGGCTTCCGCGCCCTGATGTTCGATGCGGGGCGGAGGTACGGTCGTGTACTTAGGGAAGAGGCCGGTGGAGGCCCGATGGAGGACGTCCTGGCGGTCCTGGAGGAAGAACTGGGCATCGTGGTGGACGTTGACGGTAACGTCCTACGCGTGGAGAACTGCCCGTTCTGCGCGTCCCTAACCATGGGGCCCGTCTGCGACCCGTTCAGGGGAGCCCTTTACGAGCTGTGCAGGGAGGAGAACGTCGAGATCCGCGAGATCAGGTGCGCGGGCGCCGAGGGAGAACCCGTGGGGACCTGCGAGTTCGAACTCAGGCGCCCCTGACCCCACTCGGTTTTTCTATCCCGAACACGTACCGTATCGGAAGGGGCCCGAGTTGAGGCCCCGTTTCGAACCCGTGGAACTCAGACACGGTGGTTCCATCGTCAAGGGCTACCTCTGCCGTGTCGAAACGAGTTCCGGGCAGCCCGGTCTGGGTTTCGGGTTCGACCCCATCACCGCACAGGAGATGGCCCTGGCCGACGCCGAAGCCCGTGAGGACGGTATCCCCCTCTGCGAGCTCTTCGGAGGGTCCCCCGGCGTGGAGGTGACCTCGGTCCTCCACGTTTCTTCCCACGACAGGCACGGTGTGTGGAACGAGGCTTGGGGCGGGGCCGGAGCCGGGTACGAGTCCCTCATGGTGGAGGCCGGATCCGCGGTGGCTCCCCTCTCGTGCGCCGGACCCGAGACCCTGATCGTGGACGGTAGGGGGAAGGACGCGGACAGGACCGTGGAGGAGGCCAAGGAGATATGCTCCGACGTGGTCCTCCTCTCCGACCGCGAGGTGGACACGGACGTTCCCCTGTTCGTCGAGGTCTCGTCGAGGGAGGAGCTGGAGAACGTCGAGGAAGCCTCCGGCGTCGCCCTATCCGTTCAGAGGGTAGGTTTCCTGGACTCCGTCCTGATGGGGGAGAGGGCCAGGGACATGGGGTTCGCCGTGATGGTTCTCACCGAGAGGGAGAGCGCGGTATCCGTCAAGGCGGCGGCCCACCTGGCGGGTGCCTTGGAGGCCGAGTACGCGGACCTCTCCGGGCACCTAGGTATCGTCGGGGACTTCGAGGCCCTCGGGTACGCGCCGGAGATGGAGCTCACGGGACCGGGTCGGGAGGTTAGAGTCCACCACGACCCGTACGAGCTCGCGGAGGCCCCCTGATCCCCTCCCGGCTAATCGTTATGAATCAGATAACGATACCCCGCGAGGGGAAGAAAGGGATCAGAGGGCGTCCAGGACCCAAGCCGGGCCCCGGCCGCGGCCCACGCCCACGCCTCGGTACCTCCTCCTCAGGAACACGTACGTGACCAGGATCGTCGCCAACATCGCCGCAACCCACAGCCAGATCATCCTGGGTGGCGTCGTGGGCGGCGTGGCGGTCGGCGGCGTCTTCGTCATCACGTGCACGGGTCTCGACGGTTTGGACGCGCCCTTTCTCGACGCCTTGGCGGCCGACGCGGCGGCCGCGCCCCCCGGGTTCCTCACCACCGGGACCGGGGCCTGGCCCTTGCCCATGTACTTCAGGCCCTGACCCGTGAGCGAGATCCCCGTGAACGCCCTCATGACCCTCTTACCACCGCTCGGCGTCCCCGGCTTCACGTTCGACACCGCCTTCACGACGTTCTGAATCACCGCGGCCACCGCCTTCATCACCGACGCGACCGCTTGACTCACAGCCGACGCCACGGCCCTCGAGACGCTCCTCGTCAACCTGCTCAGCGCCGACGTCGTCGAGGACGTCGGCGTGGTCCTCGCACTCGTGCGGTGTTGCACGGGATGAACGTTGGACTTGACCTGCTGGCTGTTCACGGCCCTGGCGTTCCTCTCGATCTCCTTGGCCAGCTTCTTGAGCATCTCCGCCTTGGTCGGGTAGGCCTTCTCGAGCCTCGCGGCCGCCTCCCTCACTATCTTCGCCGCCAGGCTCGGCGAGATCTTAGCCAGGTTGGACACGATCTGCGACACTATCGACCTGCTGTCGAGGACCGCGTAGTTGGCGAGGGCCTGCGGGATCATGCTGGATATCTGCTGGTAGATGCCGAGGATCTGCGCCTGCTGCACGACCCACGGTAACGTCGACACGTTGGGTGAGGTGTGGTGACACGTCGAGGGACCTACCTTGGCGGTGGCCTTGACCCATTCCACGATGATATTCTTGAGCAGCGTCCTGGACGGCTTCCACAGCCCCACCCTGGCCGATTCCACTATCCAGGACAACGTCGACTGAACGACGGTCCATCCCCACGTCGTGTGAGGTTGGTACCTGGTCAGTATCTTCAACACGGCCTCCGCCGTGTGCGTCATGAGCACCGAGAACATCGCCCTGGCCTTGGGGTTGAACTGCAGGACCGTCGACGCGAAACCGACGAGGTCCCTGACGTACCTGTCGATGTAGGTCCACCCCGAGTCACCCTGCTTCATCATGGCCTCGACCCAGCTGGGGCTCATGATCGTGGTCCTGAGCTCGAGGGATATCCTCTCGAGGAGGCTCTCGACCCTGGCTGTCGTCGGGTCCGAAGCGTCGTGGATGAACACCTCCGGGCTCTTGCCCGTCAGCTTGTACACGTACGAGGTTATGGCGCCTATCCACGAGTAGTAGTCGTTGACCCTCAGCAGGTTGTACGCGTTCACCTTGAAGTCCACGACGATACCGTTGGCGAGTTTCCTCACCAACGTGTTGAAGGCCTCCTCCACCGCCTTGCCCGAGACGCCCGCCTCGTACTCGGTGACCATCCCCCGCGTGAACACCGACCCCTCCGAGGGGTAACCGCCCGCCGACGAGACCTTGACCACGTAGGCGTGCATCAGGCGCCTCTGCACGAGCTCCGCCACGTGCTCCAGGATCCTCCTCCTGAAGTCGGACGAGGACACGAACAGTCCTATCCCGTTGGTGAGCGAGGCCCAGCCCGTCTCGATCAGCCTGCTCACTCCCGTTCCCGAGGGGTCGTTGGGCGGCTCGCCGAAGACCACCGCCGACGCCAGCAGGTCCGCCTCCGATGGTTTCACGCCCGCCTTCACGAGCTCGTCGTACACCTCCAGGTAGTCCGCGCGCCTGTAGTTCCACTCCGGGGACTCCTTGAGGTGGGAAACCACGTAGCCCGCCTCGGCGAGCAGCTGGATCAGGGGCGTCAGACCGGCCATGACCGCCGTTATGAACACCATCACGTCGATCCTGGGTCTCCTGACCCACTTGCCGTCGATCTTGACCTTCAGATCCTGAAGCGGTATCACCTTCACGCCCTCGACGCGACCGTTGTCGGGGTTCCACACCGGCTCCACTCCCATCAGGTAGAGGGCCTCCGCGACCCCCAGACCGCCCGTCGTCAGCTCGTGGGCCGCGAAGAGCACTATCGCCACCATCCTCGGCCACGAGTGATGTTCCTCGTAGTACCTCGCCAACTGCTCGTTGACGAGCTGAACGGCCACGTTCCAGGCGAGAGGCGTCGGCATCGAGTAAGGGTTGAACGGCACCCCGTTCCTCCCGGGCGGGTAGGCGTCCGGGTTCCACAGAGGCTCACCGAAGCCCCCGGGCGGCACGTGACCCCCTGACAGGAACGTCAGGAGACCCTTGATCTCGTACCTACCCGCCTCGTAGATGTGAACGAACAGCCTGTAAGCAGCGGCTATCTGCTTGACGACGGTGTACTCGTAGTCCCAGCCGACCTTCGTGACCTTGTAACCGAGCAACTCCACGTCCTTGACGAAGATCCTCCATATCTCGTCGGCGTGCTTCATCAGCAGGTTGGCGGCTTCCGTCATCTCCTCGCTGGTGCCTCCCTTGACCTCGCCCTCGTCCATGAGCTCCGTGTACCTCTCGAGGACCGACCTGAGGGTCCGATCGTTGTACAGGTCCCACAGGAGCAGCTTGAGGAGGTTGTAGCACTCCTTCTTGATGGCCACGTACTTGTCCGGATCCTCGTACTGCAGCCTGTCGAAGTCGGAGATCCTGGCGTAGGGCGTCAGCCCCACCGCCGTGGCGAAGTAGGGGGCGAACCTCGGCGCGTAGAGTATCGCGGCCTCCCTGATGGACATCCTCAGGTCCAGGTTCTCACCTATCGCGTGCAGCCCGTAGTGGACCTTCTGGTCCTCCAGGTCCAACAGGTAATCGTGTAGCTCGTGCACGAACCTGTCGAAGTGCTCGGAGGCCCACTTCTCCGCGTTCTCGACGTCGCCCCCGCACAACCCTACCACGGTCTTCAGCAGCTTCTTCTCCGCCGCCTCCTTGAGGATCTCCTCCTTCAGCTTCTCCATCTCCAACGACAGCTTACGGGCGGCCCCGCCGAAGGCGTTCGAGGACCCTTCACCGACCTGCGTCTCGACCTGCAGGTACTCCGACACCAACCTGTCGAGGTCCTGGTACTCCCTGAAGTCCTCGAAGTAGTCCACCGGAGGCGACGGGTAGGTGAGTATCACCGCCCCCGCCCTGTACTTGGCGAGGAGCCCCTCGCCCGGGTTGGAGACTATGTAGAAGTACGCCTGAGGGACGTCCGGCAGCAGCAGGTAGGTCCAGTCCGTCACCGTCAACCCGCGCCGATGCCCGGGTAGGAACTCGAAGGTACCGTGTGTGCCCATGTAAACGACCGCGTCCGCGTGGAACACGCGCCTGATCCACTCGTAGGCCGCGAAGTACTGCCAGCTGGGCGGCAGCGTGGGCGAGTGGTAGAACTTGGCCTCGTCCGCCGACCAACCCCTGATGGGTTGCAGCATCACAACCACGTTACCGAACGACAGGATCGGCACCAGGTAGTACCTGTGGTCGACGATCATGACGCCCTTGTTGTCGTGGACGTCACCCCACTCCTTCCTGAACGTCTCCAACATCCATTCCACGTACCTCTTCACGCTCTCGTAACCCTGCTCCCCGCAGTACTTCCTCGCCAGCTCCAGGTAAGCCTCCAACCTCGATACCACGTCCCGCTCGAACCACTCCTTCACCTCGTCCGCGGGGATCACGGCGGTCTTCGGGATCCTCGCGAACAGGTAATCCCTGCCGTCGACCACGACGTGTATCTCCCTGTCCCTCACGATTATCCTGACCTCCTTCCCGTCCACGCGGATCGTGGTCTCCCCCGTGCCCCCCTCGTACAGCTCGAACATCCTCTCCAACTCTCCACGCGCCCAATTACCCAGGTTCGCGAACACGAGCACCGTCTTCTTCTTCGAGTCGAGACCCACCTCCGAGAACAACTCCTCCAGCGTCCTGACGAACACGTCCCTCAGGAAATCGAACTCCCTCTCGTCACCCCGTTCCTTCGCCCTGGCCATGGCCTCCACGAGCGTCGAGTCGATACCGTACCCGTGCTCGGCCAGCACCGTGAGGACGTTGGCCAGGCTCCTGGGCACGTTCAGGAAGGACGCCGCCAGCTCGGACCTACCCGGTGGGTAACAGTACGTCATCAGGACGATCCTCTTGTCACGGTTCGGCGCGTGCTTGAGCCTCAGTAGGTGGTAGACGAACTCGGCGAGGTCGTCCAGCGTCCCAGGCAGCGGTATCGGCTCCCCGTTCTCGTCGTTGAGCCACAGCACCCTGAACCAGAAGGACCCCGTGTACTGGGACCCCTCCACGACCTCCAGCATCCACTCCAGGAACGGCCCCATACCCTCCCATGGGTACTTCGACAGCGTCATCACGTCCGTGTCGCCCGACAGCGGGAAGATCACCTGGATCAACGGGGCCCCCAGCTTCTCCAACGTCCACTCCCCGGCCGTCAGGCTCGGGAACCCGAGCGGGAACGCCCTCACGTCCACGATCACGTCCACGTGCTTGCCCTCCTCCCTGATCTCCTCCAGCACGTCCACGGGTTTGACGTAGGGCGGATCGCACACGAGGACGACCACGCGGTCACCGAACCCCGACGCCACCCTCTGCAGTTTCTCCGCCATCTCCTCGATCACCTTCCACTTCGACGTGAAGACGTCCTGACCGTGCACGAGCACCAGCACCATCCTGTCGGGCAGCTTCCTCACGAAGGACCCGATCACGTCGTAGTACCGCTCGAACAGGCCCTTGAACGCCGGCATCACCCACGTCGGGAAGTGGAAGGCCATGTGCATGCCTATCGAGAACACGAACACCAGGTTGTTGGCCTCGCTCTGGGAAAGCTCGTTCGCCCTCGCGAGCTCCGACATCCACTCCCTGAACGC
>JAADCQ010000077.1 GCA_013154335.1 Methanopyri archaeon | reverse complement strand
GGTGCTCGGGGATCAAGCGATCCATGACACCCTTCGTCCTCAACAGGATCGTCGAAGCGATCGCCGCAGGCTCCTCGGGATCAACACCGGTGTCGGCCTCGGCGTCGACGACGAAGCCGTCCTTGGTGGCGACGAAGACGCAGAGAACGCCCTCTTCCCTGATCACGTCGAACAGCTTGGAGGTCATCCCCGGATTCCCCCGGTCGTTTCTCGTCCCGTCGATCTTTCAGGAGGGTTATAACGGCTCCTTTTCCAGCCGTCGTCTCAGTAGATGTCCGAGAACCCCGAGGACCGCGCCTATTGCCGCGCAGGTTTCCAGCGAGAACCCCTTCCCGGTGATCTCCAGGTGAGCGTCGGCGACCTCGAGGACCTCGTCGGGGAGGCCCCTCCTGCCGAGCCCTATCACCACGGTCAAGGATCTGGGTTTCAGCAGGGTTTCCACGACGTCCTCGGGTTCCACCGACTTCGAGGGGTCGGGCTTCGACGTGGTGGCGATCACCTCACCGAGTTGAGGGGGGAACCCGGGATCGGGGAAGTCGTACGTCTCGAGGAGTCCCCTCTCGGCGAGCTCGAGTACCTCGCGTCCGGTGCCGACGGTGGTCGACTTGGCAACCTCCTCGGCGAGTTCGGTGGGAGTCCTCACGCCGAGGTCGTCCAGGGGGAACCCGAGAAGGGCCAGTTTGAACCCGTACGCCAGGCATAGGGGGGCGGTTCTGGCGATCTGGCGTGAGTGGATCTCGTGCCATCTGTTAGGGTCGTAGGAGTTGTAGAGGGCCACGGTGAGTCTTCCTACCCGTACGATCCTTTACCCCCGCCTGGCCAGTTCTTTGGCGGCTTCGGACGTGGCGCTGGCGACGAAGTGAGCCACGCGAATGGGTTCCGGGATCCTGTACCTGACGGCGGTTTTCCTGACGACCACCTCCGCTATCTCGGGTTCTATGCCGGCGCACTGGAAGTAGACGGGTTTCTCCCCCTCCTTGGTGACCACCTCGTGTACGGGGCCGGCCCTTTCCACTATCTTCTTCCTCTCGTCCGGCCTATCCAGGTTGTCGAGGGCGTCGAGGACCGATCCGACGTCGGGTTTTCTGTCTACCACGGCTATCACGGGCAGGCCGGTCCTTCTGTGGAGCTCGGCTATGTCGAGGAGGTTGAAACCCGCGAACGTGATCCCGTCGGTCATTATGACGCGTAGCTGGGGCTTATGACGGGAGTTGTTCACCATCTCGGCTATCCTGTCCGTGGCGTCGGTACCGTCGACGGTGACCGTGGTGGCTTCGACGCCGTCTATCCACTTACCGCCTCGCGTCACCACGCCGACGACGATGGTCGCCTCGTCCCTCTCCGGGTCGTACTTGCCGTCGTCTATCCCCATGACGCGTATCTCGGGTTTAACCTGAGTCAGCTTCATCGGCTTCCTCCAACGCCCTGAGGATCTCCTTCCTGGCCTGGGTCAGCTCCTCGAGCACCTCGTCCAGGGTTTTCTCCAGGATCTTCCGCGCGTCCACGTCGTCTTCGACGGCTCTTACCCTGAGGACGGGTGGGATGTGCATGTCCTCCTCGACCTTGTGGCGCTTGCCGAGGACGGGGTGTTCGACCCTGTAGGTTGCGATCACGCCTTCGTGCCTGTTGAGGGCCCATCTGAGTAGGTTCAGCAGGGTGTGGTCCTCGCCGGGTAGTTCGAGGATTACCTCGTCGGGTTCGTACTTCTTCACGTTGACTTCCACGTCGGGCCACTTCATCTTTCACCACCCCCGAAGGGTTCCAGTAGGTCCGCGAGGGTGCGCCCGCGTTCCCGCCTGCTTTTCAGTTCCTCGGCCAGCTCCATGAGTTCCCGCTCGGTCTCTTCGGGGTCCTTTACCAGCGCCGCTTTGCCGTCCTCCCTTTCCCTAAGGATGCCCCTGTCGACGGCCTCGAGGGCCAAGTCGAAGGGGTCTACGTCGTGTTCGACGCAGGCGAGGGTTATCATCTTGCGTACGGGTTCCGAGGCCGCGTGGACCCTGGCTTCCCTGTAGGCTTCGGCGAGTTCCCTGACGAGTTCCTTGATCTCGCTCATCGGGGCGTCGGTCGTTATCCATGGGCCCTTGTGTCTGGCCTCGTATCCTCTCCTTCTGAGAGCCTCGACCAGTAGGTCCGGGGGTACCTTGGGGGCGCCCGCCTCCCTGCAGATGGTGGAGAGGTGGAGGCGGACCTCTCTCTCGTCCTCGATTTCGGAGACGACCGTTCTCTTGAGCTCGACGAGTCGTCTCGTGTAGTCCTTGGCGGTGGCGTGGGGGCCGAATATCTTCAGGACGACGCGGTTGCCCTTGACCTGGCCCATGACGTCCAGTCCGGGGGCTTTGGACCTCTCGACGGCCCTCAGGAAGCGTTCCGCGGAGTCTCGGTCCGGGAACTGGAACGTGACGACTCTCTTCTCCAGTCTCTCGCCGCTCAAGATCGCTCGGCCTCCCTGAGGTACCCCTCGGCGAGCTTCCTGGTCTCGGTGTTGCCGCACACGGGGCACCTGAGTTTTCTGCGCCCTATCCTTTCCATCTCGGATCTACATCTGGTGCAGAAGGCGAGGATGACGCCGTACTCCTTACCCATGGTGGATAGTTGCACGGGTACTTTGGTGCTGATGACCTTCGCCTTGACTATATCCCCGGGTTGGAACTCGTCCCCGAGGTGCTCGACGTACGCGTCCCTCACCTTGGATATGTGGATGCCTCCGACGCCCGTGACCGGGGGCTCCCTGTCTTCCCTGCCCTCGACGAAGCCTATCTTGACCAGCACGACCTGCTCTTTGATGGTCTGGACGCGTCCTATGACGGTGGTTCCTTCCTCTATCTTGGGTGGGACGTTGACGGCGGGGTTCACCCTGACTTCCCTCGCGTCGAGGTCGACCTCGACGGTCCCGGTGACGGCGGCCCTGACCTTACCGTCTTCCTCGTAGGTGCCGGGGCCCGGGTAGAAGGCTTCGGCTATCGTTATCTCGTCGCCGGGTAGTACGAAGGCGCCTGGTCTCACGTACTTCAGGACTACTTTCTCCACGTCCTCTGGCTTCCTGGCGGTCCCGCGTTTCACCCTTCCACCTGCTTTCTTACCTCCTCGGCGAACTTCTCCAGGAACTCTTCCACCTTCGTCTCCGGGACGACGCCCCCCGCCGCGGGGGCGTGGCCTCCGCCCCGGCCTCCCACGGCCTCCGCGGCCTTTCTCACCGCCCTCGCCGCGTCTATCTCGTCTCGACGGTCCACGACCCTTACGCTGATCTTTCCTTTCCTCACGCACACGCCCACGGGTCTTCTCTTCACGCCCGCCACGTGGGCGGCGATCCTTCCCGTCATGGCGGGGTGAGCCTCGTCGACCACCGCGGCCACCACGTACTCGTTCAGACATTCGGCAACCTCCCTTGCTTTCTGGAGGAACCTCTCCTCTTCCACCATCATCTCTCGGGCCTTTTCGAACACCTCCTCGACGTGGCAAACGCTATCCTCCACGAGCCTGACGGCCAGCTCGCGCCTCTCCTCCTCATCCATCAAACCGAGGGCGTAGTCGAGGAGGCTCGCCTCCGAGAAGACCTTCCTCCGATCGTACATTTTGAGGACTTCGGACAGGACCACCGACTCCTCCTCCATGTAGTCCGTGAAGGCCGCGTAGGCCACGGGGAGTCTCACGTCCTTCGAGTGCAGATCGCACGTGGCCCAGTAGCATAACTCCGCGGCGCACAGCCTCGTATCGTGCACGAGGACGTGCGGGTTGATGTCCTCGAGGAGCTTATGATGGTCTATTATTATCACCCTACATCCCTCGGACCTGGCGTCCAGGATGGCGTCCTTGGCCGTGGCCCCCAGATCCGCGGCCACCAGCGCGTCACACTCCCCGACTATCCCGGCCACGACCTCCTCGAACTTGGCCGGTGGGGAGAAGTACAGGGTGTGGTCCGCCCCGACCTCCTCCAGGGAGTGATGCAGAACCACGGCGCTGGCGAGGCCGTCAACGTCGATGTCGCAGATCACGGCCACCCTCTCGCCCTCGAGGGACTCGAACTCGTCGACGAGGGCTCCCCTGACCTTCTCCACGGGGGAAGTCAGCCCCTTCACCCCCTCTCGAACTTGAGGACGACGGCGTCGACGAACTCCACGGGTTTCCTGTGGAACCCGAAGGATGCCTTGATAGGGAACCTGACCATACCGACCACCTCGCATGTGGCGCCGAGATCCCGGGCCCTCCGACGCCAGAATCCCTCCGTCCCGGCCCTATGTAGGGACACCACCAGGGGCGAGGCCCGGAGGGCCTTTTCGACGAACGGTCTGTCGGCGCCCCGTCGCCGGCACCCGAACGGGGGGTTCATGACGGTTACGTCGTACCCGTCGGGCTCAGGATCCCACCCGGACACGTCCTCGACGATCACCTCGATCCTGTCGTCCACGCCCACGCGCTCCGCGTTCCTCTTCAGCACCTCGGCGGCCTCGGGATCCACCTCCACGCACGTGACGTGGGTCGCCCCGGCCAGGGCCGCGCCTATCCCTATCCTACCCGTCCCGGCCCCGAGGTCGAGTACACGGGCCCCTTCTATCCCCACCTCGGAGTCCGCCACGTTGAGCATCGCTAGCACTATCTCGCCCGGGGTCTCGTACTGTTCCAAGGAAGGATCGGGATCGGGGAACCCCTCGAGTTCGTCCACGACCCTCGCTACGGACCCTTCGACGGTCACTCTCCCTCCACCCTCCTCCTACGCTCGTACTCCTTGACCCACCAGGGGCCCTTACCGAGCCTCTCATCCGGATCCATCTTGATGAACTTCGTACCGCCGCAGTACGGGCATTCGGGCGGGGCGCGCCTGCGCCCAACCCTTTTACCGCAGGAACAACACACGATGTGTTCCGGCGAACCGACCACCCCCTTCCCGGGGGCCCGTCGAGGATGCCATCGGGCCCCGTGCACCTGGTCTACGGTCTACTACTGGCCGTCACGACGTACCCGCACAATCCGACGCTCGGAGGTGTCGTAGTCTATTCCTCCTTGGCACCCGACTTCGCGACCGCGGCGTACCACGACAGGTACCCCGATCTAGGGTACGTCGATTACGCGTGGGCGCACGATCCCTCGCACGTTGAAGCGTACGCCGAGTTGATAGCGGACGTCACGGTATGTCCCGAGCTCCACCTACCCGAGAAGGAAGCCGTGTACGCGGCGGAGATCGGGATATCGTCCCACCTGTTCCTCGATGTGTTCACACACGTTCGAACGTATCCTCTGTCCGTATGGAGGGAGAAGGCCGGCATAACGACCGTGTTGTACGGGTTCTACAGGCCGTGGGATCCCGAGATCCCGGGTTTCGTGAGGTGGGCTTTGGGTAGGGCTGCGGAGGAACTGGGTGGGTTGAACGCGCTGTGGAGGTACGCCGAGAAGGCTTGTTCCGTGGCGGAGGAGTTGATGGGTGGCTACGTGTACGGGGCGTACGTGGAGAACCTGTCCAAGGAGTACTTCGGTGACCCTCACATGCACCTCATCGACTGGCTGAGGCGGTTGGCGGAAGAGTACGGCGTGGAACCGAACGACTCGAACGCTTACGAGGTCGAGGGGATAGTGATACCGGCCCTTCAGTACGATCTTCTGAGGTGGATGCACACGTTCAACCCGGACGTCGAGCCGGAGGTGGTTCCTCCGGGTGAGAACCCGCCTTCGCCTTACACGGCGGTCGAAGGTGATGGAGGGGATGCCAAGGTAACCCTGGAGGGGTCCGTGAAGAACGGGGAAAGTGGGGCGTCCGAGGTCTGGGTACCGGTGGTCCCGTTCCCACCGTTTCGGAGGAGGCGTTAGCCCGGTACCCAGATGTACTTCCCTGATTTCGTCTTGTACACGGTTCCGCCCACCTTCTTCATACCTCCCAGCTGCACGCCTCCCCGTTTCGCCTTGGCGACCTCCTTGTACTTCTCCACCTTCATGCCGGATGGTGTCCTGTAGATCTTGGTCACTGTCACCTTGCCGTTGACACTCTTGGTGACGATGGTCGCGGAGGCCGTTTTGGGGTTGAACACCTGGGTGAGACCGTAGCTGGACGCCATCATCACTATGAAGGCCAGGGCGAACACCATCGCCGCGTCGAACAGGTTAGCGACCCCAGACATGGGGTCTTCGTCGTCCCCGTCGCCGTCGAGGAGTGAACCGCGCCTTCTTCGTCTGCCTCCGATGTACCTCCCCAAGTTTCACCCCCCGAGTTCCCTCCTTATGACCAGCTCGGAGAGGAACTCGAGGTCGGACACGTCTTTCCGGTACCACCTGGTCCTGTAGAGCGTGACCACGTAGCACATACCGGCCGAGACCAAACCGACGACCGTGGTCGCGAAGGCCGTGATCAGGGCCGTGGCCAGACCCGCCATGTTGCCCTTAGCCAGCTGCTCGAGTCCCGGACCCAGGGGGATGAGCGTTCCCATCAGACCGAACATCGGGCCCAGTCTCACGACGATCCTGGATCGGGATACCTTGCCGGCCAGGTAGTTCTCCAGGTTCTCCAGCTCTTTCTCGACCAGGAGCCCCGCTTCCTCAGGGTCTTTGGTTTTCTTCACGATCTCCTTGAGCCTGTCTATGAACTCAAGGAAGTAGACCATGGGTATTCTTTCCTCTTTTATCTTCGGGAATTGTTTAGCCAGTTTCTCCACATCTTTTCTCGTTAATCTAACCCTTCCGTATATCATTTCTACCAAGAACGATATTAATTCAATTATCGAGTAAAAGAACATAAACAACAGTATTATTATCGTTGGATAGAACAGCGCTTCCATTATAAGGTACATGAATTTAGTTACGGTCGTCGCTACGCTAGCCATCTCATCACCGCCTTAATCGCTATTACCATCGGGTTTCTAGGTGGAACATAACCTCTTCTTATCTCTCTGAGCGCCCACAGGCCCGCGAGGATCACCGTCCCCATCACGGTGGCGATGACGGGGAACAGCTCGCCGGGCCCGGGGAGCGTTATCTTGGCGGCCGGGGCCTTCTTCCAGAGCGGTACGGACCAGGCGATGAGACCCGTCACTATGAACAGGGTCCCGACGGCGTTCTCCATGGTGCTGAGGGCCATGGCGGGCTCGATGTTGAGGACGCTTATGACGCGTCTGGCTATCGTGAAGGAGATGAACGAGACCGACACCATGCACGCCCAGAGAACCAGGGCGGACTGCGTCACGTTGAGGACGCCTATCCTCGAATACAGGGCTATGGAGAGGGCGACGCCCGTCATACAGATGGGACACGGGATGGCGACGACCAGGGTTCCCAGCTTGGCCACGTCCTCGTGACCGTGGAGCCATTTCCTGACGAGGAAGGCGCCGAAGAATATCAGGAAGACGCCGATTATGGCGTGGCCCAGGAGCGCGTACCGCTGTACCTTGAGGGCGGCCCCTATGAAGTGGACCACCAGCTTGCTCAGGCCTATCGTGAGCGGGATCAGGATGATGGATAACGCCAGCAGTATCGTGATCCCCTTCTTGGCCCCGAACCCGCCGAGACCTACGCCCAGACCCGCCTTGGCCCCCACTATGAACACGAAGAAGGCTATGGCGAGGGCGTAGAGGGGGTTATCGGACAACCCCGGTATTATCATCCAGGACGTGAACAGCATGAGAACGAGGACGGCGGCCAAGAACGTGGTGGAGACGACTTTGACGGGATTCAGGTCCAGTTTGCTCCGGCATAGGTACGCGAAGGTGCCTAAGCACGTGAGTGATGCGGCTAGGCCTCCGGCGTAGGGGTTGACCAGGGCGAGCGCCAGCGCGACCCCGGAGGCGGTCACGGCGATGGAAAACAGCCTGAACAGGTCTCCGAAATCCCTCCCCAACGGTTCCGACACGAGGACGGGCACGACGAAGGTCATGAAGGCCGCGAGCATCCCGTACACGAGGGCGTAGGTGATGGCGTCGGATAACGTCATGGGGTGGTACCTCATCATCACGGCGGTGGGGACGGCGGTGTAGACGGCGCCGGGCAGGAGGACGAACGGGGTGGCCGACTCGACCTCCTCGGGCGACGGTATCGCCCTCATCGGACCAGCTTGCCCCCGACGCCGTACAGTATCTCGAAGCAGAAGTTCAGCGGTGGCGTGTAGAGGACGTTCTCGGATATCTCATAAAATTTGTACTTAGGCATTACCTTGGTTACGTAGGCGGCCACCCTGTTGAAGGCGTTGTCCACGTGTTTGAGCGCGGGGTACAGGATGGTGAGCTTGACGGGGTAGTTCGAGGAGCCCACCTCGTTCCGCTCTACCTTCCGTTTGATGATCTCGAGATAACGGGTCGCGGTATCCACGTCGTGTACGGCCGGGTCCAGACCTTTGACCCCTAGGGATTTGGCCTTGAGCAGGTCACGTTTGGCCCTCTTCAGGGTTTTAATGTCGGAGTTGACCGTGGAGAGTAGCTCCTTCTTGTCCCGGCCGAGTTTGCCCCCGACCTTGAGGGTGTTATCGATAAGGGTCGTTTTGTACGTGATGTACGGTAGCGACGCCAGAACCAGCCCTATCCTCTTCTTGGCGTCTTGGAGGGGGTTCATAGCGGCCTGAAGGCGATCGACCTTGAGGTACCACCTGAAGGCGCGCTCGTAACTGGGGTAGAGTAGGGCCGACGTCACGATAACGCCCACGAGGGCTCCTAGGATCGCGTGGTGGACGTTGACGCGGGGGCGTTTCATCCGTCCGATCGACCCCGCTTCACGTGTGTGCGTCGGCGGTTATCCATGAGTTACCATCTTCATCAGTGTGCTCGGTGACGCTCACACCGACCGTACCTCCGTAGAGGGCCGTTATAACTTTCTTGACTTTCCTCTCGACCCTCTTCCTGCCGCCACCGCCTTCCACCACGTGTTCGTCGCTGATCAGTACGTTCCACCAGAGCCATAGCTCGTCGTACTCCACCGTCTGAACGTGTTCACCTTGACCCACGATGATACCTTCCTCTCCGACCCTCTCTTCGACCAACGATTCCAACGGATTTCACCCCCTTTTCCAGCGTTCTGAGGTGTCTTAGCTCGGGCTCGATGTAGCGACCGCGCTCCCTGACGTACCTAAGGAAGCGCCTATAGGTCCCGTGACCGGCCAGCGTGCCTGAATCACCGATACAAATTAGTTTCCTCCTAGCCCTGGTTATCGCCACGTTGAGCCTCCGCAGATCCTTCAGGAACCCGATCCTGCCGAACGGGTTGCTACGCACGAAGGATATCACCACGGCCTCCTTCTCCCTACCCTGAAAACCGTCCACGGTGTTCACCTCAACGTCTCCGAGCCCCTCCTCTTCGATCGCCCTCCTGATCAGGTCGACCTGATCGTCGTAGGGGCTGATGACGGCCACGTCCTTCCCGGGCAACCCTTGCACCTCCACGAGGTGCTTGACGAGGGCCACCGCGATCACGGCCTCGCACGGGTTCTCCCTCGACTTCGAGCCCGGTCTCCTCCTCTCCCTCCTCACGTTCTCCGGCAGCTGACACGTGTCGACGAAACCCAGCGGGGCCCTTGGGTCGAGCACGGAGGACCACGGCGACCCGAGCTCCGGTTCACCCACGCCCAGGTCCGCCAGCGTGTGCCTCCTCACGCTCTCGTGAGCCACGAGTTTCCCGTCGTAGAATTCCCTGTTCGGGAACTCCATGATGTCCTCGTGCATCCGGTACTGAACCCTGAGCATCCTCGAGAGGTTCGGGTGCTCCTCTATCAGCCTCTCGAAGAGCGTGACCGACAGCTCGGGCTCGGCCTCCTCACTCAGTATCGTCGGGGGCAGTTGCTTGTGGTCACCCGCCATCACGAACGACCTGGCCCTGCTGATCGGGATGAGAGCGGACGGCTCGGTCGCCTGGGAACCCTCGTCGACGACGGCCACGTCGAACTCCACGTCCTCCAAGAAGTCCATACCGGCCCCGGAGTTGGTGGAGACCACCACGTCAGCCCTCTCGAGGACATCCTTCACGGCCTCCATCTCGAGTTCCTCGGCGGCTTCGAACAGCTCCTGCACCTTCCTGTTGATCTCGATCCACTTGGCCATGCTCGCTATGACGCGGGGCGGAACGCCCCGGGCCCCCTTGCCCATCTCCGCGAGCTTCAGGATGGTCTCGTCGGACATCCCCCTTCTCCACCTGGGGGAGGGCCGCTGGTACCTGTCCCGCTTCTTCATCAGCTCGTAAGCGCGCTCCCTCAACTCCTCGCTCTTCCTGTACTTCGGGTGGTCCTCCACGATAGCGCTTAGCGTCCTGGACTTCAGGTGCGGCGTCACCCTGGCCGGGTGTCCCAGTCTGACCACCTCGATGTCCTCGTACTCGAGGAGGTTCTCCAGGATGTTGTCGGCGGCCACGTTCGACTCCGCCGTGGCCAGGACTTTCTTCCCTCGCCTTACCTCCTGGACTATGACCTCGGTTATCGTCCTGGTCTTCCCGGTCCCGGGCGGGCCGTGGATCAGGAAGAAGTCCGGGGCGCCCAACGCGTACCTGACGGCCTCCTTCTGGGACTCGTTGAGTTCCTCGTCGGCGAACCTCACGTCGACGGGTTCCGCGTCCTCGGGTTCCTCCAACCCGATGATCCTGTTCCTGAGTTCCCTGAGACGACCCGTCGCGTGCCTGACTCTTTCCAGCGCTTCGATCATCCTCTGGAAGGTGACGTCGTTGACGTAGAGGTCTATCCTGATCCCCTTCCCGTAGACCCATCTCGGGGGCGGGCCGTCGAAGGCGACTGTTATCGACCTCTTCGTCTTCTCGACCACGGTGCCCGTGAGGTCGCTCTTGAGCGGGTTGCCGCGGCTGACGAGGACGAGGTCACCCACCGAGATCTGGGTGTCTATCTCCCTCGCCCTGCCGAACTTGACGAGGTAGAACCCGCCGACGTCCCTCCCTGCCCTGGATCCTTTGAGGCCCAGTACCGCCCTGCCCTCGCGTTCCCTCTCCTCCCCGCTCATCCTCTTGATCTCCTCGAGGGTGGCCTTCATCTCCGCCTCTCTCTCGAGGTTGACCAACCTCTCGAACTTCCTGGCGTAACGGTCCACGGTCTTGATCTCACGGGCCTCGTCGCGTTCGGGTTCACGGGCCACGCCGGCGTTCAGTAACCTGTCGGCGACCGGGGGTTTGAGTTCGACAAGAGCGACCCTGTTGGCCAACCAGATCTTACCCACGTCGGAGGGATTCACGCGCTCCTTCGATAGCCTGTCGAGTACGTCCTTCGGGGTGTCTCCGGGTCCGAATCCCTCTATCACTACCTCCTTCAAGGTGATCATGACCCTGTCCGCTGTGTTTCGGGGGGTGGCGTCCGATTGAGGTGGGCGCGCGACCTGGTCCTGTACATAAGGGAATCGTACGATGGTGAGGACGTGACCGTCATGTACTCCGGGGGTTTCGATAGCACGCTCCTGTTGTGGGCGGCGGTGGAGGCCTTGGGGCCGGAGCACGTGACCGCGGTGACCGTCTCGATGCCGCACGCCCCGGCGGTCGTTGGTGCCCCTCTCGAGGGCGTGGAATTCGTCAGGGTGGGTATCGATCCGGAGCCGGGGGATTGCTACGAGTGCAAGAAGGCCATGGTGAGGGCGGTTAAGAGGGTAGCGTCGGGGATCCTGTTGGACGGTACCAACGTTTCGGAGGTGGTTCGGGGAAGGCCCGGCCTTCGGGCTCTCTACGAGGAGGGTGTCGACGTTCCGCTGGTGAAAGTGGGGATAGGGGACACCAGGGCTAGGTGGGCGGCGTGTCGGCTCGGGTTGAAAGCGAGGTTTTTCGAGTGTCCTCTCCCCAGGCTGGGGTTCCCCCGGGACTTCGATCCTTCTGAGGGTTTCGATCCGGATCGTTACAAGGAAACGGAATGGAGGTTATCGGAAACCTTGCGGTTCACCGTTCACGCGCCGATGCCTTCGGACTCGGGGGAAGGTTACGTGGCTCGTAACGTTGGGGACGCCGTGGAGTTCGTGGCCGAAGGACCCGTCACGGAGGCACTCTCGAGGTACTTCGGTCGCTGTTGGGTCATTTGAGTTCTACCTCCACCTTGAACGGGCGGAACGCCGCCTCCCTGGCCTTGTTGTACACGTCGACCGGCAGGGGCGCGGCCTCCACGTCTCTGACGAGTTTCTTGAACACGGTGTCCACGACGACCTTCTCCCGAACCTCGCCCTCGAGCAACGGCATCTGCTCCTCGAGCATCCTCCGTACCTGCTCTCCGAGACCTTTCGGGTCGTCGGTGACTATGGTCCAGGGTTGAACGCCCACGGAGTCCAGTTCGTCGGACAGGAGTTTGGTGACGCGCTTGGCCCTCCTCTTGTCCAGACACCCCAGCAGTACCACGTACTCGGGGTCCAGTTTTTCGATCAGGTCGAGCTGTAGCCAGTGGACCACGTGTTTCTGACCGTCCGCGTCTATCCAAACGGGTCTCTTCCCCGAGAACCTCCAGAGGTAGGAAACGTCGAGGACGGGACAGTCATACATGGTGGAGAGGTACACACCGTACACGGCGGACGTGGTCCCCGAGGTGAGGAACACCACGTACGCGTCCTTCCACACCATGTCGGCGACCACGGCGTCGATGCCCCAGGAACAGAGCTCGGGCATCCTCTTCCAGCCGGCCCCGGTGTTCTCGGGCGGGGTTATCCGGAGGGCGGCCTTCTCGACCAGGGGTTTGAGGCCTTCCTTGAGGTACGGGGTGGCGACCTTGAAGTCCTCGTTCCAGGGTGGTATCTCGTAGATACTCCCCTCCGGACCCATACCCATATGCGAGGCCAGGAGGAGGGGTATGCGGACGAGAGAGAGGGTCTCCACCACGTTCCTGGCCCTTCGTCGGGAGAGCGTTTTGAGGGCGCAGACGGTTCTCATGGGCTCGTACAGCGGGTAGGCGGTCACGGGGACCACGGTTATGCGGGACGGGTACTCCTCGGGCGAGGGCTCACCACCCTCCGGCGCTTCTTCCGTCACGGGTCTTTCTTCCTCCGGGGGACGCTCGGGTCTCTCTTCCCGCTCCTCGCCGCCACCCTCGCCTCCCTCGGTCACGTGATCTATCGACGGTGCGCCTATGGTCTGGGCCACCTCCATCGGGTCCACGCTGGCTTCCAGCACCTCGTTTTTTATCGCCTTGATACGGGAGACGGCCTCGTCCTTCCCGCTTCTCTTGAACTTCTCGAGTATCTTGCCGATCGGCATGACCCGTCATCCCGTGAGCCTGAACATCTCTTCTACGGATTCCTGAGCGTCCCGGAGGACGTCCCCGTCTATCTCAACCCGCGTGTACTCGGGTAATCTCTCGGATGATATTACCTTCTCGAGTTTATCCGCCGTGATGACCTTCATATCGGGGCAGACGGCGTGTTCGAGGGTCACGACGTTCACGCCGAGCTCCCTCTCTATCCTGAACCCCAACCCCTCCTCGGTCAACAGGATGACGCCGTCGGGCCCGTTCTCCTCGCACCACCGGTACATCTGGGAGGTGGATCCTACGTGATCGGCCGTCATGCGCGTACAGCGGGGGCACTCAGGGTGCGCGAGGATGGGTAAACCCGGGTGGGAGGACACGAGCCTCCCGACGTCCGAGGGTGTCATAGCCTGATGCACGGGACAACACCCCGCGGGCGGGTACCCCACGACCTCCTTGTCGGGGACGTTCTCGTCCACCCAGGAGGCGAGGTTCGTATCGGGCACGAGAACGACCTCATCCTCGGGCAGCTTCGACACGACCTCTACCGCGTTCGCGCTGGTACAAACGACGTCGGCCTCCGCTTTGACCTCCACGGGCGTGTTCACGTAGGCCACCACCGCCGCGTCCGGGCGCTCCCTCCTTATTTCCCTCACGTCATCGGCCGTGATCCTCATCGCGAGAGAACACTTGGCGCGCGGGTCCGGGATGGCCACCTCCCTGTCCGGGTTCAGTACCTTCACCACCTCGGCCATGAAATCGACTCCGCACATGATCAACCTATCGGCGTCCTCGTCGGCCGCCCTCATGGCCAGCTCCAGAGAGTCCCCCAGGACGTCCGCCATGACCTGAACCTCGGGCCTCTGATAGTTGTGGGCCAGGACCACGGTCTCCAACGGGCCCGCCCCCTACAGGACGGGCTCGAACTCGACCCCGAAGACGCGCTCGGGGTTCTCCACCATCACCTTGTGAACGAGGTCGGGGTCCACCATCCTCAGTATGCGAGCGGCCTTGGGCACGGCCCTCACCGGGAGAGCCGCGTTGGGACGCCTCGGATCGTCCAGGAAATCGCTCTCGAGCATGAACTCGTCGCAACCGGACTCGGCGGCCTCCCTAACGTCGCTCCTGGACGCGGGGACCGACGGCCAAACGCCTATCGACCTGGCCAACCTAACGTCCGGTGAAGCCCTGTGCCTGACGAACCGCTCCGGGTCGAACCGCGCCCGCTCCAGGTATTCCTTCAACCTCATGTAATGCTTCTTGGACGCCGCCGGCCCGTGGTATATCACCGGCATGTCCAGGTCCTTAGCCAGCTCGAGGAACCTCACGAAGACCCTGTGGCACAGCTTCTTGATCTCCGGGGCCACGCGGAAGTGAGGGTGACCCACCTCGCCTATCGCGACCACCTCGTCGTACTCGGAGGCGAACTCCTCTATAAGGGAGCACACGGTCTCGACGGTCTCCATCACGCCATCGGGGCCCAGCTTCTCGTACGCCTTCACCACCTCCGCCGGGTGCCAACCGAGCGACGCGTAGCCCCGAAGGGCGTGTTCCCAGGCCCCGAACCTGACCCCCTCGAGGTGCATCCTGAAGGCGCGCTCGAAGTCCTCGCGGGAGAAACCCTTGATCCTGTAGCTGCGTAGGGTCAGCACGGGGGATACGAACCCCGTGCCCCCCGCCCTGGCGAACCTGTCGAACACCTTGTACCCTACTCCTTTGACCGGGTTGAAGTGAAGATGCACGTCCGTCGCGGGTCTCAACGACCCGGCACCCCGACGGCGCCCCGACCCGGCGCCCGTATAAGTTGAAGGGGCCCGGGCTCGGCGTCATCCCGGTCGTTCATCCGTCACCCCCAGTGGTGGCCCTCCTCATCGCCCGGGGGAACCCGCGGTGGAAACCGTGGAGGTGAGGAGGAAACTGGGAAGGGCGCAGGGTCACCGACCGATGTCCGAGGACGATGTTCTGGTGATCAAGGTCGGTAAGGGGAGAGGCGTCAAGTTCCGCACTCCCGAGGGCGACGTGCCGGTCGACCCCGAGCACCTGAGGATGGTCGAGGACGCGGTCACCCTCCATAAGGATCCAACGGCCGAGCCCGGTCCCGAGAACCCCTCCGTGACCGTCGTTGAGCACGTCCTGGCGGCCCTCTTCGCGTGCGGTGTCGAGGACGCGGAGATCGAGGTGCGAGGGGAACCGGGGTACGCCGAGCACGTTTGGAGGGTGGATTGCAGGATAGACGAAGTGGTAAGCGCCCTTGACGGGCCGTCGGATCCGCCGGACCCGAGGAACACCGATCCAGCCGTCGGGAGGTTCTACGTGAGAGAAGGTGAGCTTCCGGCCGTGGCCAGGAACGTCGAGGGCAGGGCCGAGCCCGCCCCCGTGGACCACGTCCTGGTCGAGGTATCCGATGAGATCATCGACCCGACGGATCCCAAAACGATCGCCAGGGGAGCCGTGAGCAACAAGACACCCGAACACGCCGCCCTAGACGCCACCGCCGACGTGTTCATGCTCATGAGAACGTCCGGCCTCCGATTGAGCCTGAGCAGACCGACCTCCGCGACCTCCGTGCACCCCGCTGACGTCTGCCTGGCGGCCGCGGTGAAACCCGGCGTCAGGGTGATCGCCCTGTCGTCCGGAGGCAGATTCCTAGGTGCTCTAGCCGTGAACGAAGGTGAAGAGATCGCCGTGAGATGCTCCTCGGAGGCCGACGTGTTCACCTCCGAAACCCCGTCGGGCCCCTTCTCCGTCCGGGGTGCCGTTTTCGAACCGTCGGAGGGACGATGGACCGTAGGTTCCGACGTCATCCTCCACGTCGGCGATCCCCTCGAGCCTCAGGGGTGGTGATGTTGTCGTCCGAGGAACTATCGCTCGACGGTGGTTCCCTCGTCGTGGACGGACCGTGCAGGATCGAGGTCCTCGAAGGCGAGTTGGAGACCAACAAAGGGGCCCGCCTCTCCGCGGGGGACGAGATCGTAGTCAAGAAGGGCGAGAGACTGACCGTTTCCGGCGAAGGTCGGGTCAAGCTGGTGTTGGGGAAAGGGGCAGTTTACTCCGTCCGGGAACCCGAGGGGGGCATGGAACGCCCCTCTGATTGGGAGGAGCTGGCCGAGGATCTGGCCGAGGCCGGAGGAACCCCCGTTTGCATGGTCATCGGGCCCGTCGACTCCGGTAAGACCACCCTGGTCACGTTCCTGACCAACGAACTAGTCGAGAGAGGGCTTAGGGTCGGTATCGTCGACGCCGACGTCGGTCAGTCCGACGTCGGTCCGCCGGCGGTGGTCTCCCTCGGGATCGCGGAAGAACCCGTCCACGATCTGGGCGAGATAGACATGCGCTGGGGGTATTTCGTGGGCTCCATCACCCCATCCGGTCACCTCCTTCAGACCACGGTCGGAGTCAGGAGGATGGTCGACGAGGCGAAACGTGAGGGCGTGGACGCCGTCCTGATAGACACCTCCGGGATGGTTCACGGAGGACCGGCCCGCGCCCTGAAGCTTCACAAGGTGGACGCCGTGAGGCCTTCCCACGTGGCCATCCTCAACAAGGACGGTCAGGTCTCCCACATAGTGAAGATGCTCAAGGCCTACCGTGGGATAGACCTCAGGGAACTCACCGTGCCCGAGGCCGTGCGGGAGACGGAGACGGAGGACAGGCGCAGGTTCAGGGTCAAGATGCTGAGGGACTTCTTCGAGGAGAGGGAGGAGGTGTCCCTGGATCTAGACGAGATCTCCGTGCAGAGGTCGTTCTTGGGTTCGGGCGAACCCTTCGAGCCGGGTCCGGAGATAGTGGGCGTGATCAAGGCCGTGTCCGGGGTGGATCCTGAGATAATCCACGCTGAGAGGTGCCCTGACGCCATAGTTCTCGTCGTCAAGGAGAACGCGGGTAGGATAATCGGCAGAGGCGGTAGGTACGTGAAAGAGATCAAGAGGGTCCTCCGGGTACGGGAGTTCATCGTGGTGAACGAGGAAGAGTTGAGGAACGTCCTGGTGGGGTTGTGCGACGATGAGGGGCTCGTGGGACTCGGTGTCGTCGAAGACATCGATTTCGAGGGAGGCGAGATGAAGGTCACGGCCCGCTTCATCAGGGAGGGGGACGTCAGGGTCGTTCAAATGGGGTCCATGAAGGTGGACCCCGAGACCGGGGAGCACGAGCAGGTGAGGATAACGTTCTGAGGAGGGTCCCGCTCCTTGTACGTCGGTATCGACCACGGTACCTCCGGCTACAGGGTGGCCGTTCTGGAGGACGGTGAGGGACCCGAGGTCGTGGCCGAGGTGGGGAGGCGAGAGGTCGCCAAGCGGGGTTTCTTGGGATCCCTGCCGGGGGACGTCGTAAGGGCGCTTAGAGACGCCGAGTGCGTGTGTTGCAACTACGGGATGGGGGACGCCCTCACGGCCTTCACGCCGATCGACGAGGCGGAGGACATGGGCGGCGCCGGTTACGGTCTCGCCGCCACCGGGGGCGCCGGCGTAGAACTCGGGTCCGGGAAGGTGTACGTGAGGGATCTCCACTCCCTGGCCTCGGAGAACGGCGTCCCGGTGTACCTAGCCCCGGGTATACACAGGGATACGCCGTCCCTCGACCCGTGTTTCCGCGTGTTCTCGCACGTCGGAAGCGGTGAGAAGTTCGGGACCGCCAGGATGGCCCTGGAGGTGACCGGATCCGATGACGTGGTCGTTTGCGACGCGAGTTCCAACGTCGTGTCCCTCGTCGTCAAGGAGGGGCGTGTCGTCGGCGGTATAGACGCGTGTCTGGGTGCCCCGGGCGTCCTTCACGGCCCGTTGGACCTCGAGGCCATACGGGAGGTGGACTCCGGTGAAAAGAGCGCCAACGAGGCCTTCTCCACCGGAGGGATCGTGAAGGTGGCGGGGTGCGTGGACCCCGACCCGGAGCGGGCGGTTTCCTCGTTCTTGAAGAGGTGCGGGCGCGAGGAGCGTAGGGTGTTGGCGAAATTGATCGCTTGGGAGGTGTGCGGGCTGGCCGACGTGTTCGATCTGGACGTTTTGGCCCTCGGGGGCTCTCTCGCGCGGGACGAGGCCTTTCTGGACGAGCTCGAGGATGC
Source organism: Methanopyri archaeon (assembly GCA_013154335.1). Lineage (GTDB taxonomy): Archaea > JAADCQ01 > Methanopyri > Methanopyrales > Methanopyraceae > Methanopyrus. The sequence continues at coordinate 8,674 of JAADCQ010000077.1, read as the reverse complement.
TCTAGGCAACCGTTTTAACGTCCTGGAGGTGCTGCCCGACGAGCCCGCGGCGAAAGGCCTCGCCATGATAGCGAGGGACATCTCCGAGGGCGCCCGTTCGGTGCTGGGGGTGCCTGTCGCTCGCGCCCTGTAGTCGCCTTCCTCGGTCCTGAAGGCACGTTCACCGGGGAGGCCACCGAGAGGTTCTGCGAAACCGAGTTCGACGGGCGGGCCCGGACCGAGCCCCTGAACTCCATCACCGAGGTGTTCCGAGCCGTCGAAGAAGGGGACGCGGACTACGGCGTTGTACCGTGGGAGAACTCCCTGGAGGGTTCCGTGGGAGAGACCTTGGACAACATGCTGGACAGGGAGAGGGTGTGGGTCTACGGGGAGGTCGTTCTGAAGGTCGTTCACTGCTTGATGGGTGACGAGGGAGCGGAGCCCGTCGTGTACTCGCACCCCCACGCGTACGAGCAAGTTAAGGAGGAATTGCGCAGGATACTCGGGGACCACGACTTCGTCCCGGCCCCGAGTACCGCGGAGGCGGCCGTCCGTGCCGCTGAGGAAGGGGCCTACGCCCTCGGCCCGTGCAGGCTCGCGGACGAGCACGGGCTCGAGGTCATCGAGAGGTTCGAGTTGGACAACAACGAGACCAGGTTCGCGGTCTTATCCACGAGGGATCGCGCGCCTACCGGGGAGGATAAGACGTCCGTCGTGTTCTCGGTAACGGATAGACCAGGCGCGCTCCGCGAGGTGCTCGGGATATTCGCCGATAGGGGTATCAACCTCACCAAGATAGAATCGAGGCCGGCGAAGAGCGGCCTGGGGGACTACGTGTTCTTCCTGGACTTCATCGGGCACCGGATGCTCCACCCAGCCAACGAGGCCCTCGCGGAGCTCAGGGAGAGGACCCCCTTTTCCAGGGTCCTGGGTTCTTACCCGAAGGAATTCCCCTGAGGGGGATACCCCTTGATCGAGGTGCGCATACACGGTAGGGGAGGACAGGGCGCCGTCACGGCGGCCGAGATCCTGGCGATAGCCGCGAAGGAGGACGGGAAGTACTCCCAGGCGTTCCCGTTTTTCGGGGTCGAGAGGAGGGGAGCCCCCGTCCAGGCGTTCGCCCGGATATCGGACCACTTCATCCGCGTGAGGTGTCAGATCTACGAGCCGGATCACGTCGTCGTGTTGGACCCGAGCCTCGTCGGAACAGTCAACGTGGTCAAGGGCCTGAAGGAGGACGGCGTCGTCGTCGTGAACGCTAGGGAGGAGGAGATGAACCATCTCTCCGAAGAACTCGGCGATTACGACGTTTACTACGTGGACGCCACGTCGATAGCGCTCGACGAGCTGGGCGTGCCGATAGTCAACACGGCCATGGTGGGCGCCTACGTGAGGGCGACCGGAACCGTGTCCCTGGACGCCGTCAAGGACGCCATAAGGATGAGGTTCCCGGGAGAGATAGGGGAGAAAAACGTCAGCGCCGCGGAGAGAGCGTACGAGGAGGTGAAGGAGCTATGAAGTACACCGTGGGAGCCGTGATCAAGGAACCGGGGAGCACCAGACGCAACAAGACCGGCAGTTGGAGGATCTTCAGACCCGTCCTGGACCACGAGGCGTGCGTCCACTGCGGTCGCTGCTACATGTACTGCCCCGACGGTTGCATCTCACTCGACCCCGAGAAGGGTTACGTGATCGACTACGATTACTGCAAGGGTTGCGGGATCTGCGCCAAGGTGTGCCCCGTGGACGCCATCGAGATGGTGTTGGAGGAGGATTGAACGGGGTCGGTGACGATGGGTGAGGTACACGTCGTCAACGGGAACTACTCCGCGGCCGAGGCCGTCAAGGCCGTGGACGTCGACGTGATAGCGGCCTACCCAATAACACCTCAGACACCGGTCGTGGAGTACCTGTCCGAGTTCGTGGCGAACGGGGAGCTGGACGCCGAGTTCATACACGTGGAATCCGAACACAGCGCGATAAGCGCCGTCGTCGGGGCGTCCGCGACCGGCGTCAGGGTGTTCACGGCCACCGCGTCCCAAGGCCTCGCCCTGATGCACGAGGTACTGTTCATAGCCTCCGGGATGAGGCTCCCGATAGTCATGACCGTGGCCAACAGGGCCCTATCCGCGCCCATCAACATCTGGTGCGACCACTCCGACACCATGGCCCAGCGGGACACCTCCTGGATCCAACTGTACTGCGAATCGAACCAGGAGATCTACGACACCGTCATCCAAGCCTACAGGATAGCCGAGAACGAGGACGTGCTCCTCCCCGTCATGGTGTGCTACGACGGTTTCACGCTATCCCACACGCTGGAACCGGTCGAGTTCGAACCCGAGGACGAGATCCGCGAGTTCGTGGGCGAGTTCGAACCCATCCACTGCAAGCTCGACCCGGAGGAACCCATGACCCTAGGCCCCGTGGGAGGCCCGGACTCCTACATGGAGTTCAAGAAGATGCAGCACGAGGCCATGAAGGAGGCCCTGAAGGTCATACCCGAGGTCAACTCCGAGTTCGAGAAGAGGTTCGGCAGGTCCTACGGGGACGGTCTGATAGAACCCTACAACGTGGACGACGCCGACGTGGTCATCATCGCCATGGGATCCGTCTGCGGCACGATAAAGCACGTGATAGACGAGCACAGGAGCGACGTCGGCCTGATCAAGGTCAAGGCCTTCAGACCCTTCCCGGGCGACGACATAAGACGACTCATCGAGGGTAAGGACGCCGTAGTAACCATCGACAGGGCCCACTCCTACGGGTCCATGCCACCCCTCTGGACCGACGTGAAGGCCCACGCGCCGGACGTGGAGGTATCGTCCACGATAGCGGGGTTGGGAGGTAGAGACATCAGGGTGGAAGACATCCTCGAGGTGATAGAGGTGGCCGAGAAGGGCGAAGGAACCGACGAACCCGTATGGATCAACGTGAACGTCTGATCGGGGGACGACCCCTTGCCCGGCCGCATACCCAAGAGACCACCCCTACCCGAGGAGGAACTCCTGGCCCCCGGACACAGGGCGTGCGCCGGCTGCGGATCCGCCCTGTGCCTGAGGCTCTGCATGAAAGCCCTAGGACCCGACACCGTGGTCGTCATGCCCACGGGATGCATGGAGGTAACCACCACCCCGTACCCCGAGACCGCTTGGGAAGTCCCCTGGATCCACGTGGCGTTCGAGAACGCCGCCGCGGTGGCATCCGGGGTCGAGGCCGCGCTGAAGGCCCTGGACAAGAAGGACGACGTCACCGTGGCCGTGTTCGCGGGCGACGGCGGGACCGTGGACATAGGCTTCCAAGCCCTATCCGGGATGCTCGAGAGGGGCCACGACGTCGTCTACGTGTGTTACGACAACGAGGCCTACATGAACACGGGCGTCCAAAGGAGCGGTGCGACCCCAATGTTCGCCGTCACGACAACCACGCCGGCCGGCAGGAGGTGGAAGGGCGAGTTCAGACCCAAGAAAGACGCGCCCAGGATCGCCGCCGCCCACGACATCCCGTACGTGGCCACGGCCTGCGTGTCACACCCTCAGGACCTCGTCAAGAAGGTCCAGAAGGCCAAGGAGATAGAGGGACCGGCCTACGTGCACGTCCTCTGCCCGTGTCCACCGGGTTGGGGGTACGACTCCTCGGAGACCGTGGAGATAGGCGAGCTGGCCGTCGACACGGGCATGTGGATGCTGTACGAGATAGAGGAGGGCGAGTTCCGACTAACGTACAAGCCCAGGGAGAGGAAACCCGTCGAGGAGTACCTCAAGCGGCAGAAGAGGTTCTCCCACCTCACGGAGGAGGAGATCCAAAGGATACAGAGGATGGTGGATGAAAGGTGGGAGGAACTGGAGAAGGAAGGTTCGACCACAGACTAGCCGCGACGTCCTGGGTGGGCCTCCCAGACTGCACCGGCTGTGGCCTCTGCGCCGAGGCCTGCCCCGAGAACCTCGTCAGGATAGAGGGAGGAAAGGCCGTCAGGTGCGTACACTGCGACCCGAACCACGCCCCCTGCGCCGAGGCCTGTCCCTGCCTGGCCATAGTTCCCAAAGGTAGAACCCTGGTGGTAGAAGAGGACGCGTGCACGGGCTGCGGTCTCTGCGCCGAGGCCTGCCCCATCGACGCCGTGAGGGTTACCGATCGGGCCGTGAAATGCGACAATTGCATCGACAAGGGCCCCTTCCCGCCCCCCTGCGTCGAGGCGTGCCCCGTACCCGAAGCCGCAACCTTCGCCGCCGTCACGTTCTTGCCAAAGGTAAAACGCATCCGTTTCGTTAAAACCCTCAAGTCCGTAGGGGAGCTCATCCCATGCCGACCGGGACGAACAACGACGAGGAGGAGAAACTACTCGAGGGCATCGCGGACGCCACCGTCGAGGCCCTGAAAGTCGCCGAAACACGACTCCCCCGTGACGTCCTAGAGGCCCTGGAAAGAGCCGCCGAAGACGAGCAAGAAGGACACCCGAAGATGATCCTGGAAGCCATCCTCGAGAACGTAAAGATAGCCGAGGAGAAAGGCGTCCCCATGTGCCAAGACACCGGCCTGGTGACCGTGATAGCCGAGGTAGGTCGCGAGTTCCCGATACGACTCGCCACCACCATAGAGGAAGGCGTCCAGGAGGGCGTGAGACGGGCCACCGAGGAAGTCCCCCTAAGACCGAACGTCGTACACCCGCTCACCAGGGAGAACACGGGGGACAACACCGGGGACAGGGTCCCGGTGGTCCACTTCGTACCCACCAAGGGGCAGGAACTCAAACTCCACTTCCTACCGAAGGGCTTCGGGTCAGAGAACACGAGCGCCGTCACCAGGCTACTCCCCACGGCCGGCAAAGAGGGAGTCAAGGAGTTCGTCATCGAGACCGTGAAGAAAGCCGGAGGAATGCCCTGCCCGCCCGTGGTCCTCGGTGTCGGCATAGGTGGAACGATCGAGATGGCCTCCTACCTCGCCAAGCTGGCCCTTTTCAGACCCATCAACGTGAGGAACCCCGACCCCGAAATAGCCGAGTTCGAGGAGGAACTCCTCGAGGAGATCAACGAGCTGGGAATCGGACCCATGGGTCTGGGCGGAAAGACCACGGCCCTGGGAGTCAACGTCGAGGTGGCCTACACCCACACCGCCGGCCTACCCGTCGCCGTGAACGTCCAATGCTGGGCCGATAGAAGGGCCACCGCGGTCGTTTACCCGGACGGATACTTCGAGGTCACGCAGCAGGACTACCCACGGGGGTTCTAACCCTGTCCCGAACCCTGAAGGCACCCGGTCTCGAACCCGAAGACGTGCTCGACCTCACCGTGGGTGACGTCGTCTACATCGACGGTACCCTGTACACGGCCAGGGATAAAGCCCACCACAGGATGTTCGTCGAAGGCGAGGACCCGCCCGTCGACCTGGAAGGCGCGGCCGTGTTCCACGCGGGACCCGTCGTCAGGAAAACCGACGGAGGTTACGAGATAGTCGCGGTGGGACCCACCACCAGCACCAGGATGGCCGCCTACACGCGCGACGTGGTGGAAGCAGGCGTGAGGGCCATCGTCGGCAAGGGCGGGCTCGGGGAAGACGCCCCCGAGATCATGCGCGGCGAAGCCGTCTACCTTACGGCACCGGGAGGCTGCGCGGCCCTCTTGGGTGAAAGGGTCGTGAGGGTGAAGGACGTTCACTGGCTGGATCTAGGTATACCCGAGGCCGTTTGGGAGCTCGAGGTCAAACGGTTCGGACCGCTGATAGTGACCATCGACGCCCACGGCAACGTGCTGGACGCCCAAGGAGGTGACTGAGGTGTACGTCGGCAGGTTCATAGCCGTGGGGAAAACCGAGGACGGAACACCCTTCGCCCTCTACGGGGTATGCAGCAGGAGCTTCCCCGACAGAACGGTCGAAGTGAAGGAGGACAGGGCCCACGTGGTCCCCACGGACCCGGAGACCGCCCTCAACCCCTACGTCACCTACACGTGCATGAGGGTCGTGAAGGGAAGGCTCGTGGTCACCAACGGGGCGCAGACCGACCCCATAGCCGACAGGATCTCCAGAGGCGAACCCGACAGGGACGCCGTCATCCAGGTCACCTACTCCATGGATTACGAACACGACGAGTACGACACCCCCAGGATATCCGCCGCGGTCTCCCCGAACGGTTCCTGTTGGATGGGTAAAGTGGGCAAGAACGAGGTCGAGTTCAGACTCCTAGAACCCGAGAAGGGACAGGGGTTCGTCCTCTCGGTTTACGGCGAGTTCTCACGCGTGCCCGAACTCCCGAACCTGGAACCTGGCGACCTCGATGACCCACTCTCCTGGAACCCCGTGCGCTGGTTCGATCACTGGGTGTGCGGGGTCCTGGCCGTGATGGAGGAAGGGACCTGGAAGCTGACCGCCGTTCAAGGATAGGGAAAAAGTATTTACCCTCCCCCCGGCGGCGCGGCGAACGAGCCATCCCCGGCCGGTGAAAAGCTTAAACGTTCTGTTATTCACACGACGAAACCGCCGGGGGGTGATCCCCGTGCGGGCGGCGGCCGTGGTTCTCCTGCTCACGGCCGTGACCGCTTTCGTGCCTGTTTCCGCCCAGGTTGATTGGAACACGGTTGCCCAACAGGTCCAGAGCTACTACACCAAGGTCAGCCAAGCCCAGTCCGAGGTCGAGAACGGTGAGCTCAACTCCATAGCGGCGGAGTATCAGTCCCTCGTACAACAGCTGAGAAACACGGCCCAGAGTCAGTTCGGCACATCCGTCAACGGATCGCCCGTCTACGAGCTACAGGTCACGACACCGAGCTGGACCACCGCCGTGTCGGCCACCCAGAACTCATCGACCCAATGGACCGTGACCTTCAGCCTGAACACGAGCTCGGCCTTCACCGTGTACGTGCTAGAGCCCTCGGACCTCGCGACGGTCGCCTCCCTGGACGCCGTGTCGAACCTCACGATCTCCGAGAACGTCGACACGACGACCAACACCCTGACGCTCAGCTTCCAATCGGACGCTACGACCTCTAACACGGCCAGCCTAACCGTCAAGGAGCCCGCCTACATGCTCTGTCTCGACGTGGCCTCGTACGATCCAACCTCCGGCGTCAGCGTGACCACGGTCGGTCAAGCGCTAGGGTTCGCCCAAGGCTCCCAGACGGATCAGATCGTGGTACCCGGGCAGTCGACGCAGCTGGTACAGCTGGTGTTCGAAGGATCCTCCGGCGATAGGACCATGGTAACGGTACCGGGCGGTAGCACCCTGACGTTCCAGGCCACCAACGGGGGCACGATCGAAGTACTCGACTCGTCCGGCAACGTGATAGCGTCCGTGTCGGGTACCTCGGCCACGGTGTACGCGACGGTGGCGACCGTAACCTTCAGCGGTGAGGACAACGTGAAGAACGGCGTCACAAGCCTCGCCAGCAACCTGGGCACGCTGGGCGCCACGGTCCAGAAACTCTACGGCAACGTTGTGCAGGTGGAGACCGCCGAGGCGGGCTGGGCCAGGTTGGTTACCAACCTGCTGATGTTCATCGCGAACCTGGTGACGGCGCTACTGATAGCGTGGACGGTCCTGGCCTGAGCCCCCTGTTTCTTTCCCGAATTCCTTTCCACGGGGGGAAAGACCCGTGCGCAGGGCGTTGTTCGTCTTGTTAGCGTTAGCCTTGACGGCCGCCGCCCGCCCATCCTCCGCGATTTACGTTTCATTACTGGTGGACATGAGCGGATGGGGCGACAGCTACTCCTACAACCTGAACTACGCCAACCTCCAAGCCACCGTGGGACAATGGGCGGGGCCCCTCAACTGGACCTTTCCGGCGCAGACTTACGGCGGCACCGCGCAGATAACGACGAGCGGTCTCGAGTGGTCCTCCTCGACGGCGGGATCGACGCTGTACCTCCCACCCATCGCCACGTGCCTGAACGATGGACCCTTCACGATAGAGATCAGCGTGAGCAGCGTTCAAGGGACCCTGAATTATGGGGTGTACGTGTACGACGTCTACACCAGGCAGTCCACCACCATAAACCTAGGCCAGGTCACATCCCCCACAACGTTAACGATAACGTCATCGGAGGTATATTCAGATATAATATCATCGTTAAGCCCAAACTATTATGATCCTCTCATAATATATCCCATAATCCAAGTACCCTCGACGGTATCAACTACATGTTCCATTACCATATCGAGTGTAACATACGATGTTAACGAAAATGTAGCCGCTCAGATAGCTTCTATAGCCAGATTGCTAAGCGCTCCATACTCGATATCCGGATACATAAACTCCGTCAGAAGTGCTGTATTCGGAGCTATTAACTCGTACGATCTAACACCTGGATTAGGAACAGAATCCAGTTCCGTGGCGGAAATATTCAAGTACATAGTTGGAGCTATACACAAAGGGTTCGGTAATCCAAGATTAATACCCCCGACTAATTTAATAAAGAACTGGTTGCTAGTATCCATTACCACGGACAAGTATTACGCTAGCTATTATCCTCAACAACTAAACTTAACCACTACGATACCCGTATATTCGGCCCTCGCCTGTATGGGACCGATATTCCCACAACTGTTCGATGCACTTAAATGGGCTGGCATAAAGTTCCTGTTGGTCTTGCCGTCGGTTGAACACGGTGGAAAAGCAACCGTAGTGGATCCCGCGGAATTCGGAGCACCCGCGTCCGCGACGGTCTCATTCGGTACTGAACAAGTATCAACCGCCACGTTCCA
>JAADCQ010000082.1 GCA_013154335.1 Methanopyri archaeon | reverse complement strand
CCCTGCCCTTCACGTCTATCACGGTCATACCCGGGTAACCCGCCTCGTCCAACGCGTCCTTCACCTCGTCCAACTTCTCAGGCCTGATCACGGCTTCGATCATTTTGACACCCATGACCGTGTCCCCCTGTGGCCCTGAAGGTTAAGGGAAAATAAGTGGTGTGGAACGAGGGTTTACCGGATCTCGAACTCCGGGTACGGGGATACGCCGAACACGGCGCTGTCGAGTCCTTCGCGCTCGGTCTTCTCGTCGACCCTGAGTCCGATGGCCTTGTCGATCAGCTTGTACAGCACGAAGGCGCAGGCTCCCGTGTACGCGAAGCACACGGCGACCCCGAGGAGTTGGGCGGCCAGGCTCACGCCTCCCGCGCCTCCGAGGGCTTTCTGTCCGAAGATGCCGGCGGCGATGGCTCCCCAGGCCCCGCACACGCCGTGCACCGGGAAGGCGGCGACCACGTCGTCGATCTGCTTCTTCTCGAGCCACCTGTAGACGGGCATCATGATGGCTCCGGCGACGAGTCCGGCTATGAAGGCGCCCAGGGGGCTCATCACGTCGGCTCCGGCGCACACGGTCACGGCGCCGGCCAGGATGCCGTTGGCCGTCCAAAGCGGGTCGAACCTGCTCATGGCGGCGGCGGTGAGGGTGGATCCGAACATGCACATGGTCGTGTTGGCGGCCACGAGGGCGCTGACCCACTCGCCGGTGGAGGGGTCCCAGAGGGCCGCGGAGCTACCGACGTTGAAGCCGTACCATCCGATCACCAGGACCAGGGTTCCGAGGAACACGTGCGGGATGTTGTGGCCGGGTATCGGGGTGGGTTTGCCGTCCTTGAACCTGCCCAGCCTCGGTCCCAGGAGGTAGGCGGCCATCAGGGCGGCCACGCCTCCGAACAGGTGGACGACGGTGGATCCGGCGAAGTCGTGGTAGGGGGCCCCGAACACGTGGGCTACCCATCCGTTACTACCTCCGAGCCAGCCCCCGCCCCATACCCATCTGGCGAACACGGGGTATACGAGGGCGGATAGCACGGCGGTTCCTATCAGGTAGGCCTTGAACTTCATCCTCTCGGCGACGGATCCGGAGACTATCGTGACGGCCTTGTTGCAGAACGTCCACTGGAACAGGGCGTAGGCCATGACCCATGGCCATATGGATTTCATGGGGTTGGCTCCGAATCCTTGGGCGGATGCTATCTCGGATAGCCACTTGATGAATCCTTTGGACTGTTCGGGCCACCCGATGACGAACCCCAAGAACATGAAGGCTACACCGGATACGGCCACGTCCATGAGGCACTTCATGTAGATAGACGTGGCGTTCTTGCTCCTTATCTGACCGGATTCCAAGAACATGAAGCCGAGTTGCATCATGAACACGAGTACCATGGCCCAGATCAGGAAGAACACGGCTCCGGGTCCGTGGGAGCCCCAGGTGGCGAGGGTCTTCATCGCGGCCTCCACGACGTTGGTTACCGGCATCCCGTGACCCCTGAGCGCGCGCCGGAATCGGGTTTTCTAATCTTTTTTGCCGGAAATTCATCTCCGTGTAATGCTAACTTCCGGTGATGTTCTTCCGGTTTTTAATTTCCGGAAAACCAAACCCTAACCGGACCGCACCGTTCAACGTTTAAAAGGGTTCACGACCGCGGCGCCGCACGGGGGTATGGAACCCTGAGGGAGTTCCTACCGATCACCGTGGCCATGATCGCCGCGCTCGCCCCCGCCGCCGCGCAGGATCCCGTGAAGACGATCACCGCGGTCCCCGCCGTCGACGTGGGACTACCCCTGCCCGGGCACGAGATCAAGGGGAGACCCGCCCTCGAGGCGATCTCGCTCGTCGGCGGTCTACCGGGCCCCCACGAGTTCATACTCGTCGACACGGACACCGGGCTTCACGACGTGGCCGTGGACGTGAACGGTTACTCGGCCGTCCCCGACGTGGAACCGACCTCCGTGAAGACCGAGACGTGGAAGGCCGCCATGAAGGACGCCGCACCCGCCACGCGGCCCGACTCCTCCGCCCACGTCCTCGTGGTCGGCGGCGAGAACCCGAGGGTCGACGTGATAAAGGCCGAGACCACGAACGGCCGCCTGGAGATCACCTACGACGGTAAGGAGGTGCTCACCCTCACGGGCACCCAACCCTCGGTCACCATGACCGCCGTCGAGGGGGCCAGGTACGGGTACGTCGCCTACGTGAGGGACGGCACGGTGTACCTGACCGCCTTCCCGATCCCGGCGGTACCCTCCAAACCACCGACCGTCGCCCTGGGCCGCGGCGAACAGCCCTACGTCACCGTCGTCTGGGCCTGCCCGCTCAAGGCCATCCTCGCGGTGACCTACCTCGACACGAACGGTCGCCCGGTCACGTACCTCGTTCACTGGGACTCCGTGAGCGACACCCTGAAACCCCTGGCCGAGATCGTGTACGAGGACGTCCCCACCGGCGTTCGGTACCCCGAGGCCGCGGTGAGGTGGCAGGAGGTGTTCCTCCTCTACGTCCACGACGGCACGCCCGTCCTCCGTGTCTACACGATGAACGGCCTCTTCCAGTTCTACGACCCGAACACCGGCACCCTACACCTGTACGACGTCGACACCGGGCCCGTGGGAACGTACAGGTTCCCCAAGGGGAAGGAACCGTCGTACGCCGGGGCCCTCAGGGGGCCTGACGGCGGGATCCTCATCGCCGGAACGAGGGCCTGCGGGATCGTGCTCTACAGACCCGGACCCGACGGTGACCTGACGCCCGTCGAACACCTGCCCCACGCCGCCGCGGTACCGTTCCCGCTGGTCGAGAACGGCCGCGTGAAGGCGTTCGTGCTACCGAACTGGGGCATCCTGACGCCCGCCAACGGACGCGTGACCCCGGTCCCCGTGTACACGTCCGAGCTCAAGGAACTGGGCGAGGGATGGATTTACGCGGCCCAGGGGCACGTGTACGCGGCCTATCGGGACTTCGTGTCCTGGGTCCTGGACGGGAAGGTGGCCGGGGTCGAGGGACCCGACGTCACGGTCACGCTACCCGTCACGGACCCCGTCACCGACCGGGAGAAGAACGTGACCGTCACCACCGTGATCACCGCCAAGAAGGTCGGGGACGCGTACGTGACCGCCCTCGCCGCCCCCTTCATCGTGAACGTGGAGAAGGGCGAGATGACCGTCAAGATCGCCACCCCGAAGGGCGTCACCACCAGGAAGGTCGAGGTACCGAACGGCGCCCAACTCATGACCTACCTGATAGGGGCCCGCTCCTTCTACATCGTGCTCCAGAACCCCAAGGGAGGCTACCTGGCCTACCTGGCCGACGAGACCGAGGGCCGCGTCGAGGAGGTCCCTGTCTCCTGGTTCGGCCTCGTCACCAGGGTCAACGGAGGACCCACCGCCGTCGTCCTGATCACCGAGGGCCGCCTGGTCTACACGCCCCCCGAATTCGCCGTGATCGTCGGCGAGCTCAAGGCCCCGTCCCGGGACGTGCACGACGTGTCCGTGGTCGGGCCCGGCTTCCTGGTGACCCACGGCGAACCCGTGACGGCGACCTGGGTGTCCGAGAACCGGACCCTGACGCCGAAGATCACCCGGGTGCTAGGTATCGACGTCCTGGACATGAACGTCCGAGGATCCAGGTGGCTCGTCGCCGTCGACCCGAAGACCGGCACCGTGATCACCGGCTACAGGACCGACCGGTTCAAGCCCGAGGAGAAAGGGACGGTCGACGTGGTCCTGAACCACGGGCCCGGACACGCCACCCTGTACACCGTCCAAGCCGGCCCCACGGAGTACGCGGTCGCCCTGGACGGGAACACGATCCTCGTCTGCCCGCTACCCGACGGGGCGCGCCTCGAGAACGGCCTCCTGAAGATCACGGACACGGCGGGCGGGAAGACCTACACTTACCACGCCTTCCTCCTGGCCTCCGGGTCCCCCGGCGAGCTACAGAAGGCCGTGGCCGCCATCACCGCCTACCTGGAGGGATGGAACGCCACCGAGGTACTCTCCGCCCAACCCGTCAGGTACGTCCTCGAGACGCGCGGACGCACGATCGAGGTCACGACCTTCCACGGGACCGAACCCGAACGGTTCACGGTCCGACTCGACGCCGACGTGAAGCACATCACCGCCAGGTGGTACCTGGACCCGCACACCGCCCTCATCATCGCCGAGACCGCCAAGGGCGAGGAAGCCGTCGAACTCGACCTCGCCGACCTGAGGGGCGCGGCCTACCCCGCCGTCACCGACGAGAACGGGCTCGGGGTCGCCTTCGACGACACCTTCGTCACCACCTGGCCCCCCATGCAGGTCCTCTTCTTCACGGTCAAACCCAGGCTGACCACGGGCGAGATCCCCGCGTCCGAGCAGGTACGCCTACCCCGGGGCGCCACACCCCTCTGGGTGGGATCCGCCTCCAAGAAGGGATGGACGGTGATCGCCTGCCTCTACGTGGGGCCCCAGGGCGCCGACGCCGTGGCCGTGGTCGAGAACGGTAGACAGGCCCGCGTGACGAGCCCCAGCACCATCACCATCGCGGGCAACGAGGTCCAGGTGACCGTGCCCACGCCCGCCGGCCCCGTGACGCTGACCTACAGGATCAAACCCACCAAGCCCGCCTACCCCAACCAGATCGTGTACACCCCGCTCATCGTACCGGTGATCCCACCCAGACGCCCCCGCGATCGCTAACCTTTTTTCCGGAACGTTTCGAACGCCCAACGGGGTGCGAACACGCTTGGCGGAGGCGTACACGTACTCCAAGCTGGTGGTCCTCGTACCCCTCCACTACGGCCAACCCTGCCACGTACACCTCTACGCCGTCGCCCCCAAGGTCCACTACCTCTACGAGAGGATCCTCATGACCGCCGTCAAACCCGTCTTCTACGCCGCCGTCCTCCTCGTATCCCTCACCTCCGCCCGAAGGGCCGCCAAGGTCGGCGACACGCCCAGGCTCCTCCTCTCCACCGGGATAGCCCTATCCACCCTCGGCCTCGCCCTATCCGACGTCGCACGCATGATGTACTGCTACGACATCGAGAAAGTCCCCACCACCATCAAGATACCCGCCCTACACGTCCTCAGAACGCCCCAGGTCCTACCCTCCACGGTACTACTCGTCTCCGGCCTCGCCGCCATGATAGCCGGCTTCATCGCCACCCTCAGGAGGAAGATAGAGGTCTAAGCCAACAACGCCACCCTACTCGGCGGCGACTCGTCCACCAACTCGTAACCGCACGCCTCCGCCAACTCCCTCGCGAACCCCACCACCTCACCGTGCTCCGGCATGTTCTCCGGACCCATCCTGAACGCCGCCCAACCGATCGCCATGAACCCCTTCACCTCCACGAACGTCGGCTCCGCCAACTCCACCAACCTCGCGAACCCCTCCGCCGTCCCCTCCATGTTCCAACCCTTCACGGCCGTTATCCTGATAACCGTCCTACACGACATCGAAGGCAACAACTCCAACGTTTCCAAAATCCTATCCCAAGAATCCGGAACCACCGGCCTATTAATCCTCCTATGCAAAGACTCATCCGGAGCATCCAACGACACGTACAACTGCCTAGGCTCCTCATCCAAAGACTCCAACCTATCCGGCCTCAAACCGTTAGTAACCAAAAACGTCGTCTTAAAACCCCTCTTATGAAACTCCTCGATCAACTCACCGATCCTAGGGTACAACGTGGGCTCCCCGGCCAAACTGATCGCCGCGTGCCTCGGCTCCAACGACTCCCTCCACCGCCTACCCGCCTCACCCTCCAGATGACCGTACCCCTGCAACAACCTCCTGTGCGCCTCCACCGACCCCTCCACGATCTCACCCGGATCGTCAGGATCCGGAACATCAGAAACACCCACCGTTTTCTCAACAGGCCTCCAACAGTACACGCACCTCTGCTGACACCACGCCACCGCCGGCGTCATCTGCAAACACCTATGACTCTCCACCCCGTAGAACCTCGCCTTGTAACAATGACGACCCTCCTTGATCGCCTCCCTACACCAATGACACGGCTTCACCGCCGAATGCCGACCCACCAACGCGTACCCCTGACCCCTCAACACCGAAACCACACCATCCGCCATCAACGACACCACCCCCCACCCCCGACGACACACCACGTAAAAATCCCGTTCGGGGACCCCAACACGATGAAACACGCACGTATCAAGATCAAGAAACCCGAGTGGCTACCCGAGATCCCCAGGGTCTACGTCAGACTCGCCGTCGCCTTCGCCGCCGTCACCCTCTTCGGCACCATCACCTTCCACATCGTCGAAGGATGGAGCTACATCACCTCCCTCTACTTCACCGTCGCCACCATGACCACCGTAGGCTACGGGGACGTATGCCCAAAAACCGTCCCCGGCAGGGTACTCGCCATGATCCTCATGTTCACCGGCGTAGGCCTCGCCTCCTACGCCCTCACCAGCTTCGTCACCGACGTCATCCGAGGGGACGTCACCATGGCCATCAAAGAGAGCAAGCTCAAAAGACGCCTCGCCAAGGTCGAAAACCACGTCGTCGTCTGCGGGTACGGCAGAACGGGACAAAGAGTCGTCAAAGAACTCGTCGACAAGTACGACTTCGAAGTCGTCGTCATAGACATCGACGAAAAAGCCTACCGCGAAGCCATCATGGACGGACACCCCGCCGTCCACGGCGACGCCACCGAAGAAGACACCCTCAGGGAAGCCCGAGTCCACAAAGCCAGGGCCATGGTCGTCTGCACCGGAGACGACAGGACGAACGTCTTCATCACCCTCCTCGCCGACAGCATAAACCCCGACCTATGGATAACCTCCGTCGCCGAAACCGTCGACGGCGTCAAACTCCTACGCAAAGCCGGCGCCGACTGCTCCCTCTTCATCTACGGATGCGTCGCCAAACACGTCGCCAGATGCTCCGTATCACCCCTCGCCTTCAAAGTAACCGTAGAACACACCGTCGACGACATACCCGACGTCATGTGGGCCATACTCTCCAACGGCGGCATAATCGAATACGTCGAATACTACACACCCCCCCTCAGAAACCCCATAAGACGCAACGTACACATAAAATCCTACGACACCGTAATGCGATTCTGGAAAGAACTAGAGAAAAACCCCGAGAAGAAAAAAGCCCTCGAAATGATATACAAAATCGGACGAAACGTCCACTCCTACGGAGTCATATGCCACGACGAAGAACAAATGGAAAAGATAATAGAAGAACTCGAAGAACTAGAAGTACTGGTAGGAGTCGACATGAAACCGGACGAAATACTGGAATACATCGAATCCAAAGAACGAACCTAACCCGCCTCCGCCAGCAGGTTCCCCAGCAC
>JAADCQ010000091.1 GCA_013154335.1 Methanopyri archaeon | reverse complement strand
GCGGCGTGTTCCACGAGGGTTGCGAAGGGGTCACCCGCGTCCGCCAACGCGGTCAGTATCTGGGGGCTCGTGATGGCCGAGGCGCCCCAGACCAGGGGTATCAGGACGCTGGTGAGGTACCCGTTGCTAAGGGGAACCGCGGTGCTACCGCACACCACGTAGCACAGGTCCACGTCCTGGGGCGGGACGTCCACCCCGTACACGTCCTTTATGGTTAGGACGGCCTCCTTGGCCATGAACCACTTCTCGGCGAAGGCGTAGGAGAGCGCTATGGGATCGTCTTCGACGATGACCAGGCACAGCTTCCCGGTGCTCCCGTACAGCTTCTGAAACAGGTCGTAGGGGGACGTGGGCACGGTGTTCTCCGAGTACTCGGGGAAGACGACCGTGATGTGGGGGTACACGGACTGGAAGTAGACGTAGTCCGCGGACCCGGACGTGGCCAGGACCGCGGCTGCGACGTGGACGGTGCCCGAGGAGTCGATCCAAGACAGCTGAGACATGAGTGGGAGGAGGTAGTAGGAGTAAGGTACTTCGTACTCTTGGTTCTGGAAGGGGCTGGTTCCTCCGAACGCGCGTTGGATGATGGTGTTGTTGGACCATTGGAACGCGTTGACGGTGGAGATCTCGGTGTCCCCGGAAGGGGAGTATATCAGGACGACTCCCCTGGATTGGTCGAGGATGTAACCGTGTTGGGCCGCGACGGGTGAAAGTATAAGCGCCAAGGCTAGGATCGCGGGGGTTCCGAACCTCACCCATCTTCAACCCCGTCGGGGACGTTGATCTTGTCGTTGAGCGAGGTCGTGGAGAGGGTAAGGGAGGGCAAGGAGGACCCCGAGGAGAGGGTGGAGCGTTACCTCGAGGCGATTCGGGAGAAGAACCCGGAATTAAACGCTTTCACCTACGTCGAGGAGGACCCGGACGTGCCCGAGGAACCCGAGGGAGAGCTGGCCGGCGTCGTGGTGGGCGTGAAGGCGAACATCAACGTGGAGGGGATGCCCTGCGACTGCGCGTCCAGGACGTTGGAGGGGTACGTGGCCCCCTACGACGCGACGGTGGTGAGGAGGCTGAAGGAGGCGGGGGCCGTCGTCATCGGTATCACCAACATGGACGAGTTCGCGGCGGGTTCCTCCGGCGAGACCTCGTGCCACGGTCCGACGGATAACCCCAGGGCACCGGGTAGGATACCCGGGGGTTCCAGCTCGGGTAGCGCGGCGGCCGTGGCGGCGGGTCTGTGCGACGTGGCGTTGGGTTCGGACACGGGTGGTTCGATCAGGAACCCGGCGTCCCACTGCGGTGTGGTGGGTTTCAAGCCCACCTACGGGCTCGTGCCGAGGCAGGGCCTCGTGGACCTGGCCATGAGCTTCGATCAGATAGGTCCGCTGGCGGGGTCGGTGGAGGACGCCGCCCTCGTCCTTCAGGTGATAGCGGGGCCGGGACCGGACGTGGAGCCGACGGTGAGGGATCAGGGGGTGCCTAGGTACCACGATCTCCTGGACCCGGGCGAGGTGGAGGGTTACACGGTGGGTCTCGTCAGGGAGTTCCTGGAGGTCTCGGAGCCGGGGATAGCGGAGGTGGCGGAGGACGCGGCCCGGAGGCTCGAGAGGGTCGGTGCGGAGGTGGTCGAGGTAGAGGTGGGTAGGAGGCTGGTGGACGTGGCGCTCCCCACGTACTACGTGATCAACTACGTGGAGTTCTTCTCGGCGACGAGGAGGTTCGACGGTAGGAGGTACGGTAGGAGGATCGAGCACGTGTGCGGTAGGGAGGTGTTGAGGAGGATAGTGGCGGGGGCGGCGATCAGCAGGGAGGAGGTCAGGGGTCAGTACTACGAGCGTGCGTTGCGCGTCAGGACGTGGATAAGGAGGAGGCTCATGGACGCGCTGGAGGACGTGGACGTCCTGTTGGGGCCGACGGTTCCGAAGCCGCCGCACAGGATAGGCGAGGAGTTGAGCGTGAGGGAGATGTACGGGTACGACGTTCTGACGGTGATCCCGAACCTCGCGGGGGCGCCGGCCGGGACGGTACCCTTCGATACGGTGGAGGTGGAGGGTGACGAGGTCCCCTGCGGCGTTCAGGTGATCGGGGCCCCGTGGGAGGACCTGAAGGTGTTGAACGTGATGGCGGCCCTGGAGGAGGTGGCCCCGTTCGACATGGGGTAGCCGGTTGACCCGGTCTCACGTTGTGTTCGACGTGGGGCTCTACCGGAGGTTGGCGGAGGAGTTGGTCAGGGACGGTGACGTGGTGGTGGAGGTGGGGGCGGCCGCCGGGGATACCACGGTCAGGTTGGCGGAGAGGGCGGGGTTGGTCATCGCGTTCGAGAAGTCGAGGGAGATGTTCGAGATCCTGAGGGAGCGGGTCGAGGGCCTGGACAACGTGGTGGCGTTGAACGAGGACGGGTTCGAGATCGGGGAGGTGTTGAGGAGGACCGAGGACGTGGACGTGGTGTTCATCGACGTGGGTGGGGGCGCGCAGCCGAGGTTACCGTTGGCGCTGTGGGAGGCTTACTTCAGGGTGTTCGAGCCCAGGGAGATCGTGGTGAGGAACAGGCGTCTCTGTCGGTTGTTGGGCACCGTGGAGTTCGTGGAGGAAGTTTAGGGGTCGTCGAGCCATCTGGCCACGGGCCACGGGTCCCAGGGCGCCCACCCGCACAGCGACAGGGCGCACACGGGCAGTCCCAGCGCGTAGCCTATCGGGAACGGGAGTATCCTGCCCAGTATCTCGGGTGCCTCCTCGACCGCCTTCCACACCTTCAGGTACAGGATCCACGGTTTCACCAGTCCCATGAGGTCGGCCAGGAAACCTGTGGCCGCCGTCAGGAGGCCCGCCACGGCCCCGATCACCGTGGCTTCCGTGATCTCGAAGGTCTTGCCGCCGATCAGGGGCACGTCGGTGGGCACGGTCACCGTGACCAGCCTGGTCTCCAACGGTTTCAGCGGGTTCGGGACCGCGTCGGTGTACACGGCGGCCGTCACCAGAGGCGCCGTCCAGGCGCCGGTCATCAGCGAGACGGCGGCGTCCTTATCGCCCATGTACAGAAGGGGCACCGCCGCGGGTACCGCCAGGACGGGGAGGTACCACCCGTACACGGCCAGCGGGTCCATCTTCCCGGTGGTGTCGTAGGTGCTGACGAACGCCAGCTGCATGAACGTGGCCATCACCAGGAAGGAGAACTCCAGGAGCGCCAGCTTGTCGATCCTGACACGTGGGGCCGCCGGTACCGTCCGCTTGGCCTGGGCGGTTCCGCCCTGGAGGTACTCCGGTGTCGAAGGGACGGGCGTGTACGTGGTGCCCGTGGTTCCCCCCGTCCCCGGGTACTCGCAGAGTACCTCCACGATCCACAGGTACGGTGGCGAGCCGTCGTAACCCTCGCCCTGCGGCGTTATCCGGATCTCCTCGATGCCGTCGAGACCCAGTTCCTCGGCGTCGATCTCGAACAGCCATAGGTGGCAGTTACCGTCCCAGCGGCCGGTCACGAAACCCTGGCTGATCCCGGTGAGGGTTATCCTCCTCACCGTGGAGGGTATCGGGACGGTGTCCTTCAGGTTCAGGCCCGTGGGTGCGCACCAGTCCGCCAGGGTTACCGTCTCCTCGGCCTGTTCGCCGTTGGGCCCGATCACCGTCACCTCGACGGGGCCGTAGGGGTGACCGTCCTTCCACCAGTTGGTCGCGATGTACACGACGTAGACCTTGGTGGGGTACCTGCCGTCGCGTTCCGGCGGGTACAGGGCGCCCCACGATCCGTCGCCCTTCAGGAGGAGGAAGGCGTTGGGCCCGTCGGCCGGGGGTAGGTCTACCGTGATCGTGGTACCGTCGGGCGCCTTCACCCGGACGGGGCCCGTGGGCCAGCCGTCGGACGAGGGTAGGTGGCCCTGCCCGACGGTGTCCGTGTCGAGACCGTGGGCTAGGTCCGTTCCCACGACGTAGTTCCCGACGAGGTCGGCCACCACGTCGTGCCATTGGGGTGTTTGCGGGGTGGCCTGTGTGGGTGAGGCCGCGGCCAGGATCGCGGTGAGGATCAGCAGCCCGATCACGCGGCGTTTACCCCTCGGTCATTCCTCGGGTACCGGTTCCCCCTCGGCCCTCGTCTCCTCCAGGTCGTATACCCCATCTTCGGTGATCATCTTGACGGGTAACCCGTGTAGGGTCTCGCCGTCGTAGGGGAACTTGCGTCCTTCCTCGAGGAAGTCCTCGGCCTTGCACTCGAAGTCCCTCATCTCGATCACGACGAGCCTACCCCGGCATCCCCTCCTGATCCTCCCCAGGTCGTCCCTGCCGAGGGCCATGGCGGGGTTCCTGGTGACGGCGTCGACGACGGTGGACAGGGGGACGCCGTACCTCTTCCACAGGGTCAGCGCCAGCGGTAGGAGGAGGCCGCCGGAGGATACCCCGGAGGGCGCGTCCGCCACGGTCTCGTCGCCTTCCAGCCTGTGGGGTGCGTGATCGGTGGCTATGACGTCGATCTGGCCCCTGCGGAGGGCGTCGAGGAGGGCGAGCCTGTCCTGTCTGGATCTTATCGGTGGGTTGACCTTGAAGACGGGGTCGTCGACGTCGACCTTGAGGAGGTCGTACATGAGGTGGTGTGGGGTTACCTCCACGGTGGCCCTCTCGCCGATCGAGGCGAAGGCCTCCACGGACTCGGGGAGCGTCAGGTGGGCGGCGTGGGCCCTGACGTTGGACCTGGGTAGCAGGGACGTGATCACGCCGGCGGCGGCCATCTCCGCCTCGGGCGGCCTCATCCTGGCGTGTTCGAGGAGGTCCTCGGGTTGGCCTCCCTCGACCATGTCGCCGAGTTCGGTGTGGAAGGACATCCAGGCGTCCTCGGCCGCCTTCATGACGGCCGGTAGGTCGCGGAGGTCCGTCTTGGGAGCGTCCGTGGAGGGTGCCAGGAACACCTCCCCGAACGTGGTGACGCCGGCCTCCCTCAGTTCCCTCACGTTGGAGGGCGTGGAGACGGCGCCCGAGACCACCACCTCGACCAGGCCCTTCTTCCTGGCGAGTTCCTCCTTCTCCCTGTAGGTCTCGACGGTCAGGGGCGCGGGTTCGGTGTTGGGCATGTCGACGACGGTCCCGGTCCCGCCCGCGAGAAACCTGAGGGTTTCCGTTTTGAAGTCGAACGGGTGGTCGGGGTGCGGGTCCCTGCAGTGGACGTGGAGGTCGACGGCCGCCGGGAAGAGTACCTCCTTGGTCTTCAGCTTGATCGTGACGTCCGCCTCCTTGTCGACCCTCCTCTTGACCTCGGTTATCCACCCGTCCTCGACCAGGACCTCGACGTCGCGGAATTCCCCGTGCGTCCACGCTTTCCCACGGATCAGTACCCTCAACGGTATCCCTCCCTTCACCGGAGGGAAAACGGGGATATATCGCGCCCGGTCCGGGGCGGCGGCCGCTGGAACCTAAATACGCGCCAGTCTTCCGTGGGGTTCCGAAGGGGGCGCCGAGTTGCCCACCGGGGCAAGGCTGCTGGTGGAGGCTCTCAAGGACGAGGGCGTCAAGTACGTGTTCGGTTATCCCGGTGGCGCCGTGCTACCGGTGTACGACGAGATCTACGACGAAACCGACGTGGAGCACATCCTCGTCAGACACGAGCAGGGCGCGGCCCACGCGGCGGACGGTTACGCGAGGGTCACGGGCGAGCCCGGGGTTTGTATGGCAACCTCGGGCCCCGGCGCCACGAACCTGGTAACCGGGATCGCCACCGCCTACATGGACTCGTCGCCCGTGATCGCGATCACGGGCCAAGTCCCCACCTCCATGATAGGGAACGACGCCTTCCAAGAGGTAGACGCCGTCGGCGTGTTCATGCCCATCACCAAACACAACTACCAGGTCACGGACCCGGCCGACGTACCCAGAGTGGTGAAGGAAGCGTTCCTCGTCGCCACGAAAGGCAGACCCGGCCCCGTCCACATAGACCTACCCAAGGACGTGCAGGAGAGCGAGACGGACGCGGAAGTCCCCAGGAAGGTCCACGTGGAGGGCCTCAGGGTGGTGACCAGGGGCCACCCCAGGCAGATCAAGAGGGCCGCCGAGCTACTGGCGGAGGCCGAGAGACCCGTGATACTGGCGGGCGGTGGGTGCGTGATATCGGGGGCGCAGCGGGAACTCATGGAGTTGGCCGAGTTACTGGGCGCGCCCGTGGCCACCACCCTGATGGGGAAGGGCGCGTTCCCCGAGACCCACCCCCTGGCCCTGGGAATGGCGGGGATGCACGGGACCAAGGCGGCCAACTACGCGCTGACGGAGTGCGACGTGCTGCTGGCCGTCGGGTGCAGGTTCTCGGACAGGACGACGGGGGACCCCGAAGGGTTCGCGCCGGACGCCAAGGTGATCCACGTGGACATAGACCCGGCGGAGATCGGGAAGAACATAGAGCCGGACGTGCCCATAGTGGGGGACGCGAAATCCGTCCTGAGGGAGCTGGTGAAGGAGCTCAGGGGTAGAAAGTCGCTGCGCGAGAGGACGAAGTGGGGCGAGAGGATCGAGGAGTTGAAACGGGAGGTGGAGATGCCCCCCGAGGACTGGGAGGAGGAAGCCAGGGTCAGCCCGAAGCACCTGGTGAGGGCCCTGTACGACGCGCTGAAGGACGTGGATCACGTGGTGGTGACGGACGTCGGCCAGAACCAGATGTGGATGGCCAGGTACTTCCCCGTGGAGGAACCGAGGTCCTTCATCTCGTCGGGTGGACTGGGGACGATGGGCTTCGGTCTCCCGGCGGCGATGGGAGCGAAGGTCGGGGCACCGGAGAAGGAGGTGGTCGCCGTCCTGGGCGACGGCGGGTTCCTGATGACGGCGCAGGAACTGGCGACGGCCGTGGACAACGACATCCCGATCAAAGCGTTCGTGATGGACAACAGGTTGCTGGGTATGGTGGCGCAGTGGCAGAGGTTGTTCTACGAGGAGAGACTGTCCGAGTCCGTCCTGGACGAGAGAACGGACATCGTGACGCTCACGGAGGCCTACGGTGCCACGGGCCTCATGGTGGACGATCCCACCGAGTTGGACTCCGTGGTCGAGGAGGCACTGGACACGCCCGGACCCGTAGTCGTTGACGTGATGGTGGACCCGGAGGAGATAGTCCCCATGGTACCACCGGGCGGGAAGCTGAGGGATCTGATCGGGGACTAACATCGCTCAGACACGAGGGGCGGGCCCCGGCCCGTCCCAACGGTCAAGCACCCGCCAGCAGGTTCCCGAGCACGCCCGAGTAACCCGGGTACCAACGGCCCAGGACCCTGACGATGAAGCCCCGGAGGCGCTCCGGGTACCTCGGGATCGGATTCTCCAGCGAATCACCCTCGACAGAGAAGCTCCAGGTCATCCGGTGGAGGATCACGACCTTCGCGCGCTTCTCGAAGGGCGGGAGCTCGTCCAAGAGGGAGCGAAGGATCGAGTGCAGGTTTCGAACCACCT
>JAADCQ010000012.1 GCA_013154335.1 Methanopyri archaeon | reverse complement strand
GCTCGTCGAGGAACGGGTCCGAGAGAACCACCTCGTGACCCGCACGAGCGAAATCAAGCGCCATCCCCGCACCACCGAAAGGAGGCTCGCCTCCGTAGTTTTCCGCAACGTTGATCCTTTCGTACAGCTTTTGGTTACCGAATCCGAACACGGTCACCTTCACCTTGTCAACGCCCCCGACCAGGGTTCGGGTTCGATCACGGGGACGGTGGAGAAGTCAAGGACGGCCCCGCGGGAGAACGGGGTCGTTAGCCCCAGCTCGTCCAGCGGGGTTCCTCCCACCAGGTCGTCGACGGCGGGGAGGTATACGGCTTCTATCTCCCCGTCCAGTCGCCCCCCGGTCCACGCGTCCACGTCGATAACCGCTTCTAAAAACGTCTTAAGCGTAACCCCCGGGATGTCGTTCGACACGGGATGCTCGTGCCCCATCACCACGAGTTTCGCCTCCTCGAGGGCTTCTGGGTCCGGGGAGGCGTGCCCGTGGAAGGCGTAGACCCCGTCCATCACTATCCCTTTGGTCCCGACGACCTCCGCCCGCGTTCCTCGGAGGATCTTCTCGATTTTTCCGTCGTGATTCCCCTTGACGATTATCAGTTCGTCCACGAGTTCGAGGAGGGTTTCGACCAGCCTGCGCACCGATCTTTCTTCGTGACGTGTCACACCGGCCACGGTGTGTTTCAGATCACCCACCACCACGAGGGTATTGGGTTCCGATATTTTGATCAGTGTTTTAATTTTAGTAACTCTGTTTTCGGTGTTATCAGGAACCCTAATTCCCTTCTTTTTTAACTCTATTTCTACCCCAACGTGAACGTCTGCAACGAAGAGGATGTTCCTTACCGAAAGTGCTTCTCCGACAGGTTCGTACCGGAGGGTTAACCCTGACACCCCCGTTCCGTCACGTGTTTAGGACATTAAGTGACCCATATCGCGTTTATTATGTGGGTAGGAGATTTCAATTATTCCTCTTGGTTTCCCCCGGTACTATCCCTCTAAGGCGTCGAGGTTTCGTTAAATACAAGCGAGGGTAAGCTTACCAAGGGTGAACGTACATGGCCACCGATGAGCTGCGTGAGACCGTGACGGAGGGTAGGGGGACCTTGGATCAAGTGGAAGCCGTCCTGACGGCCGTTCGTCTCGCGGCCGCGCAGCATCTGGGTAAGCAGTGGGAGCCTCTGGTCCAGGAGGTTGGGAAGCAGTTGGTGAAGATGTTCGCCGAGCATCGTGGTCTGAGCGACGTGGAAGGGGTGTTGGAGCTGGCGATGGAACTCGGGCTGATCCGGGATTACGAGATCGAGGAGGGTAGGATCGTCGTTCACGAGCCGGTGGAACTCAGGGGATGGTCTGAGGTTAGCGATGTCACCGACGTTTGCCTCGTCCTGAAGGGTATGCTCGTGGAGGGGTTCAAGCTCCAGGGTGACAGGTTGAAGAGGTTGGAGGAGAGCGTGGAGGACGGGAAGGTCGTGTTCGAGTACGAGGTCGCTTAGATCCGCCGTTGAAGGTACCAGAGGCATAGGCCTCCCATGACGGCCGGGATGAGGGTGGCGTACACCCTGTCCAGTATCAGGATGGCGGCGACGGTCGACGCGGGGGCTCCCAGCGTTTTCATGGCTTCCACCGTGATCCCTTCCACGATCCCCAGGCCGGCGGGCGATGGTGCGAGGGCCGCGGATCCCCTTATGACGACGGACATCACGGCCGGGAGCAGCGGGTTGGCGTCCGGCCATACGGCGTAGGTCAGGGCGTAGAGTCTGAGCACTCTAGCGGCCCATCCGCCCGTGTAGAGGAGGTAGGCCTTCGGGGCGCTCCTAGAGCCGAAGACCTCTGACGTGGATCCTGCCAGACCGTGGAGGTTCACCTCGACGCCGAGCTTGGATAGGAGGGTCTCGAGGGGTTTCTCGAACGCTTCCTCGCAGAGTTCTTCCCTGGTTAGGGTGTACCATAGGAAGGCCAGGGCGGGGAAGCCCAGGGCGTTGATCAGTGCCATCTCCCAAGGGATTTCGTCAGCGGCGAGCGTCATGGCGATGGCTATCACGGTGAGGTAGCCTAGGTTGCCGAGGATGAGATCGGCGACTATGGTCGGGGTTACGGTGGTGACCGGGTATCCGAGTTGAACCGCGTAGTAGAGGCGTACGGCGTCCCCGGAGACCGTTCTGGCGGGTCCGGCGGCCTGGTTGACGGCTAGTTTCACGTTGTACAGGGCGAACAGGGTACCGTGGCCGGGTGGGTTCGGGGTCAGGGGTGTGAAGGTTTGTCTCCAGCCGGTGATGCAGGCGGCGTACCACGCGGCCTCGCACGCGGTGGCGGCGAGGACGAGGAAGGGGTTGGCTTTTTCCAGGGTCTTCAGGACGGTGCTTGCGGAGACGAGGTAGGTGTAGGTGACGTAGAGCGCGGCGGCTCCTACCGCGGTTCCGGCGGTGATCTTGAGGAGGGTGGCGGTCCTCGGCACCCGTCCACCCCGTATTGTTACGAGTTTCGTAACGATTTCCGGTTTGGTGCCCCGGCCGGGATTTGAACCCGGGTCGCGGGATGTCTCCGGTCCGGACGGACCTCGAAAGTCCCGCATGATATCGGCGGGCCCGCGGCGACGCACCGCGGGCCCTTGACCGGGCTACACCGCCGGGGCGTCCCGCTCCGTCCCCTCCGACCCCCATTCCCCTATATGATTCTTTCCCCTACTTCGGGGGGATCCTCCTTGAGTTTGTGGACGGACCTGAACGCCGTCGCGTTCGTGGCGGTACAATCCGCGGTCGCCGCGGAATGGCTGAGAACCGGAGCCGTCCACACGGTGAGGAGGTTCCTCTTCGGGAGGGAAGCCGGTCCCCTGAGGGTCGCCCTCGTGACCGGGGCGCTGGCGGCTTTTCTCACGAACGACGCCGCGTTGATAGCGGTCCTACCCCTGGTCATGGAGGCGAGACCCAAGGGCGCCGGGGTGTTCGCGTACACGGCTCTAGCGGCCGCCAACTCGATAGGAGCCGTGACACCGACGGGTAATCCTCAGAACGCGATAATCTACTCGCACTACGGTGTGGACCCCTTCAGGTTCCTCTCGTGCCAGGTTCCGGTGTGCCTGTCCCTCTTCCTACCCGCGGCCCTCTACTCTTGGGTCGGAGACACCGAGAAGATAGTATCCGAGAGAGGGGGCCCGAAGCCGGATCCACCCGACGTGATCGCGATAATCGTGGCGGCCGGCTGTCTCATGGCCCACGTGCCGGTCTACGTGTGGTTCCCACCGGTCATGGCCTGTTACTCGCTGGTGAAGCCGGGAATCCTCAGGGAAGTGGACTGGACGGTCGTGGGGTTCCTAACCGCGGGCGTGTTACTGGCCAGGCTGGTCTCGCACCTCCACTTGGTCCCACACTTGGGAACGGGGCTCCGGACCTTGCTGATCGCGGTGGGTCTGTCCCAAGTCATCAGTAACGTCCCTGCGGCCGTGGCGCTGATGCCGGCGACGAGCGACTGGAAGGATCTGTTGGTGGGGGTCACGGTGGGCGGGTTCGGCACGCCGATAGCCTCGCTGGCGAACCTCATAGCCCTCCGGGCGGCCCGTGGGTGGTTGAGGGATTACGTGATCGTCCAGACGACGTGTCTCGCGTTCGGCCTGATGGTCTCGGCGGTCATCCTCCGAGGATGGCCCTGAGAGCGTCTCCCAGCCTCGAGGGGACCAGGTGTCTCTTCCCGAGGACCCTGGCGTGGGCTTCCTCCTCCACCACCACCCTATCGTACCCGAGTTCCTTCAGGGCGGAGGCCTCCCTCAACCCGTCGGTCACGGCGACGGTGAAAGCGTCGACGCGACCCGGGTCCAGGGCGTGGGGTATGCCGGACACGAGGATCGCGTCGGGTTCGACCCTCTCGATCACCTCCAGGATCCTCTCCTCCGTGATGGCGTACTCGTCGAGGGCCCCGATTATCTCGGGCGTCACGCCGGCCTTCTCGAACTCGCGGCGTATCGTTTCGGCGTCCCTCCGGACTTTGGGTAGACCGCTGTTCGAGGATAGGTTGGCGGCGACGGGATGCCCGGCCTTGCCCAGTTCCAACACGGGGTCGGCGAACAGGTAAGCGGTTTCCTTCTTGGCGTTGAGTACCGCGAGGATCGTGTCGTGGCCTGTCAGCTCCTCGGCGACATCGTACGGGTCGTGGCCCTCCCACGGTTCAAGATACCTCCTGGACGCCATCCCTCTCTTTCTCTCAAGTTCCGCCGCCGCCTTCATGAGACGACGTTGTCTGTCGACTTCTTCTTCGGGGATGACGCCGGCTTCGGCGGCGGCTTCGAGGGCCTTGATCACGCCTTCCGTGTTCGGGCCCATACCGTTGTGGACTTCAACGGTGACTACCGTGGCGTCGATGTCCGCGGTTTCGACGGCCGTTTCCATGTCCTCACCTATGATGCTGGCGACGCACGTGCCGACGACGCCCACGAGATCGGGGTTCAAGTTCTCCTCGACGTACCGTAGGGCTTCCACGAGCCTTTCGGTGGCGCCGAAGATGAAGTCCTCCTCGGTCATGCCGGTCACGAGAACGCGGACGCCGTCCTTCTCCAGGAGTCTGGCGGTCCTGAAGCAGCATCCTCGGGGCCCGTGGAGGATCAAAACGTCGACGAGGACGTCTCTCAGGGTGTACATGGCGGCTGGGATAGGGCCGGGTCTGGGGTGCCAGGTGTCTTCCCTCAAGACGTTCGAATCCCCCGGTTCATCACCGTCCCTTCAAACACATGAGTGGGCGCCGTTCCGGGTGACGTGGCACAAGGGAGAGGGGGCGTGTTTTCGCGAGTTGTCGAGGCTGAGGAGGCTGGTGTTGGACGTGATGAAACCGTTGGAGCCCGACATGACCGTGTTGGCGCTGAAATTGGCGGAACTGGAAGGCGTAGAGGGTGTTAACGTGGTCCTGATCGAGGTGGATAGGGACGTTGAGAACGTGAAGGTGACCGTGGAGGGACCGGACCTGAACTTCGAGGAGGTTAAAGGTGTGATCGAGGGTATAGGGGGTGCCATCCACAGCATAGACGAGGTCGTGGCCGGTGAGAGGATAGTTGAGGAGGTGAAGACGCCGCAGGACGATTGAAGGGGGTGTGATCGACGGGCTTGAGCCTGGGAGAGGTGGTCAGGGAGGCCCTGGGTTCCGGGCGTTACCTGGCCTTGGGTTCCATGGACGGGGTGCTCGCGAGCCTCGGTGCGGTGCTGGGAACGTCGGCCTCGGGATCGGCGGACGCGGCCGTGACCGCGGGCCTGAGCGTGGCCGTGGCCCTGGCAATGTCGAACGGTTTCGGCTCCTACCTGGGGGAGAGGGTGGAGGAGCTCAGGGAGCTTCGAGAACTGGAGAGGAAGATGGTGGTGCCCGAGGGCGGTTTGAACGGGACCCTTGTGCACAGGCTGGCTCGCCTGAGGATCTACGCCAGCGTGGTGTCCCACGGTGGATCCAGCTTCGTCGCGGCGCTGGTTCCTGTGGTTCCGTTCCTGATCCTCGGGGACGCCAGGACGGCGGCCGAGGTCTCCATGGCGGTCTCGGGTGCGTTCCTGTTCCTGCTGGGCGTGTATCTGGGACGGACCTGCGGTGAGAGCGGTTTCAGGTTGGTCCTTAGAGGTCTCGAGACCCTGGCCGTCGGGGGATTGGTCGGCCTGGTCACGCACGTCGTGGGAGCGAGCGGATAGGCTCCGGGACGCCCGGCACTTTCACGTGCCGGTAGGGGAGCTCCTCCGGGGACGATGGGGCCTCCGTGGGATCGAAACGTCTCAGTAGATCCCGCTTGAGCCCCCTGTTCCCGACGTTCCAGGCGAGCTTCTCAGGGATCTCGGAGGTCTCTTTCCCTCCCCTGGACAGGACGCATTGGATACCGGCGTCGAGGGGGTCCTCGACGGACACCGGGGCCGGGATCTTACGGTCCAGCTCTTTGAGGATGAAAGTCAGGGTTTCGAGGTCCGTCATGGGTAGGAACTGGAACGGTGTGTGAGCCTTGGGGACGAGTGGGTTCACGCTGACCCTGATCCTCGGGTTGAGCCTCTTCAACTCGCGAACGAGCTCGACGTTGGCCTTCACCTCCTCCCTCGGGTCGAAACCCGGGACGCCGATTATGAGGTACAGTTTGACGTCCAACCGCAGGTCCGCGGCGGTTTCCACCGTTTCCCGGAGCAGATCCATCGGCACGTCCTTGCCCAGGAACTCCCTGATCCCCGGGTGCCCGGACTCCACCGCGAGTGTCAGCGTTCCGACGCCCGCGGACGCCAGTCCCTTGACGGTCTCCGCGTCCAGTGTAGAGACGCGTAGCGAGGGCACGGATAGGCGTAGACCGCGCTCTTTCACCTTCTCCACGATGTCCCAGAACTCGGGGTGATCGAGCGGGGAGGGACCTATGAGGGCGACGGTGTCGTACGGGGATCCGATGGCGTCGTCGAGTACCTTCTCGACGCTCTCCAACGACCTGAACCTGGGCGGTCCCGACGTCCATCCTCCCATGCAAAATCGACACCTGTACGGGCACCCGCGTTGGATCTCCACCGGGTAGGCTTTGAGGCCGGAGGCCGATGGATCCGAGGGGTGGAACGCGGGACGTGGGTCGTGGCTGTCGAGGTCCTCCACGTGAACCCTCTCGACGGTGCCTCCCACCGCGGGGACGTAGAAGCCGGGGATTTCGGCCAGGTTTTCCAGGGCTTCTTCACGTGTTGAGGACCGTTCGATGACCTCAAGCCCCTCCAGGAGGTGGGCTTCGGCCTCCCCGACGTAGAACGCGTCGATGAACGGTGACATGGGTTCGGGGTTCACGGTACAGGGTCCTCCGGCCATGACTATCGGATCGTCGTCCCCTCTGTCCTCCCTCCTTGGTGGTATCCCTCCCATGACCAGGGCCTCGAGGACGTGGGGGTAGTCCAGTTCGAACTGAAGAGAGACGTCGACGACGTCGAACTTCGAAGGTGCGGAACCCGTCTCCAACGTTACCAAGCGTCTCTCCGGCGAGAAGAGGTCGTAGGAGTCGGTTGGCAGGTACGCCCTGTCGACGTTGAAACCCGCTTCGGCGAGCATCCTGTACACTATGTGGAATCCGACGTTCGACACCATGCCCCTGTACTCGTTGGGGTAGAGTAGGCACACGGAGAGGTCTCTGGTGGGTCTTTTAACGACCGTGATATACTCTTCCATTAAAGCAAAGCATCCCCTAAACAACTTGTTGCTGCGCTATTTCAATTTGCGGTTTTACTTCTATTATGGCGATAGGTGTCGGCTTTGGGGGAGCTATCCATGTTGTACTAGCGTTTACATCCTTCACTTGGATCGTCAAGTACCTGCCGTTTATGTAAGTAGTAAAGTTGTGCTCTATATTTACTATACCGTAACCGTAAATGTAAAACTCCAGGCTACTTCCTCGGGAAGATACGAGGAATTGGTAAACGTTCTTGTTATTGATTTTTATAGTAACTAACTTAGCCGGTTCCTTGGACGCTGACAGCACGGCGGTTATTTTCAACTTTATGAAATTATT
>JAADCQ010000088.1 GCA_013154335.1 Methanopyri archaeon | reverse complement strand
GAAGAGCCCCCGGGAACGGGCCGGCCCACGGCCCTCGGAACACCACCCTCTAGCACGATCCTCCCCGAGAGCCCCACGACGCCTTCGACGCCGGAATCCGGATCGAAAACCCTGACCACGTTGATACCGACCTGCGGAACCGCGTCCGCGAAGTCCGGATCACCGTCGATAACGCGGACGGCCCTCTCCACGTCCCGAACGGCCTCCGTGAGGGCGGCGTGACGACGAATCCTCGACGCGGGGCTGGAAACGGGACCGAACGGATCCTTCAAGGATCCGGACACCGCCTCCCTGGCGAACATCAAGGCCCTCTCGACGACTTCTTCATCCACGACCCCTCGCGAGGCACCGATACACGCCAGCGCGGTCGCCAGTACACAACCGGACGCGTGCGCACCCTCACCCTCAGGGACGTCGAACGCCACCGGCTCACCTTCCGCCGGTACCCAAAGATCGACCTTAGGGTACGGGATCCCCGTGACGAGGACGCCCGTGAGATCGTCCTCCTCCGTGATCTCCCTGGCCGCAAGCTCCGCCTCCAGGTCCGTCCTAACCCTCCTTCCCGCGATGCGGGCCAACTCCTCAGCGTTAGGGGTTATCACGGTCGCCGCCTCCACCAGGGTACCGACGACGTCGTCGGGATCGTCGTCGCAGAGGGATCCACCGGCGCTCGCCTCCACGACGGGGTCCAGCACCACCGGTCCCTCGAACCCTTCCAAGGCATTCACGGCGACCTCCGCGGTCTCGACGTCGGGGAAAGCGCCGAGTTTCACGGCATCGACGTGGGGTAGGTACCTGTTCAAGGCTTCCTCCAGGTAATCCGGTTCCACCGGCCTCAGATCCACAACCTCCGGGGCCTGAACCGTAAGAGCGGTAGGAACCGCTATAACCGGGATCCCCAGCGCCTCACCCGTCCTGACGTCGGCGTGACATCCGGCCCCCCTGGGATCGTGTGCCGAAACCGCCAACACCGTCGGCAACGGTCCACCCCCGTCGAAAAGGGCGGGATGGGGAGGCCGGGCTTAAGCGGAGCCCGAGCCGGCGATGAAGCGCTCGGAGTGCACCCGACCGCCCTTCACGTCACCAACTTGTCCACCTCACCCCTGTCGACGGCCACCCTGAGTTCCATCGCTATCCTCCTACCCATCGTGACAACCTCCCCGAACTTGAGGTACGCGTACGGTAGGAACATCACGTTGGTACCACCGTCGATCCTCCCGGATATCTCGAACACGTAGAACTCCAGGTCCTCCGTGCATATCGTCTGCAGACAGAACGGCCCGATAAAGCCCGGTTCGTGGATCTCCTCCGACGCCTCCACGAGCCTGTCGCCCATCTCGAACAACTGCACCAACAGCGACTCCCTGACGACGACGGGGATGTTGCCGGAGATCACGTAGGAGGGCTCCAATCCCGCCTCCAGCTGATCCCTCGCCGGCATCCTGACCAGACCGTCGATGTTGGTCTCGTACCTCCTGTCCATGCCCAGAACCTCGACGGTGTCCTCCATCAGACTCCGGAAGTACTGCACGCAGAAGTTAGTGCCCACCACGTACTCCTCGATGTGGGCCGTCTCGAGGTCGTCCTCGGTGATATGACCCGCCTCGATCATCTTCCGCGCCTTCTCCTCGAACTCCTCGGGGGAGGAGCAGATGAAGTAGCCCCTACCTCCCCTCGCGCCCGGGAACTTCACCATCACCGGTCTGTCGATGTCGTCGGGCGAGTCGAAGACCTTAGGGACCTTCAGCCCGGCCCTCTCGAGAAGCTCGCGCTCCTTCGACCTCTCGCTCTCCCACCTTAGGAGGAACCTGTTGCCCAGGATAGGTACCGCGAACTCGTTCTCGATCCTGTCCAACCCCACGTAGGCCACGAACGATCCGTGCGGGACCACCAGAGCGTTCAACTCACGGAGACGCTCCTGAACGTCGTCGCTGACCATGTCCTCGAACGACTCCACGACTATGATCTCATCCGCCACGTCCAACCTCTCGTAGGGCGTCGTACGACCCTCCTCGCACACTGCCACGGCCCGGAAGCCCTCCTCCTTGGCCCCTTTCAGGATATGGAGGGCCGTGTGGCTACCCAGGGTTGCTATCGATAGGTCGTCCGTGTCGTACCCGGAAAGCACCTCGAGGATCTCATCCCTGTCGATCAACCCGAGGTCACCCCGCGCCCGCCGAGCTCGACCCATTTAAAGCCGTGGACTCCACCGGATCGTGTCCGACGGGGGTGGAAACCGGGAAACCGGGTGGAGGGTAGGGGGTACCGTTGACGGAACCGGAACTGGACCTACCGCAACGGTTGTCGGACAGGTGCGTCGAGGCCATCAGCTCGCTGACCGACGGAACCATCCTCCTCAAAAGAGTCAGGGACGCCTGGCACTTGGTCAAGGTAGACGTGGAACTCTTCTGCCTAGGCGCCCCGCTGGAAGCCATCGAGACGGCCGCAACCACGCTACCCGAGGAAGGTCTGGAAAAGATCGTGTCGAAGGCCACGACGGTGCACGAGAGGCTCGTGGCGGCCCTCGAGAACGTCAGCCTCACGGACTTCATGCTGGCGTGCTCGGCGCTGGGAGAGTTATCGAGGTGCCTCGGGGGCATCGACGTAGACGTGTCCGATGCGTTCTTCGCCATGACGGCCCCACTGGTCGCCAAACACCGGGGCCTCGGCTCGGACGTGCTGAGGGTCGTGTTCCTCGTACCCAGAACCGAAGAGGACGGTATCGAGAGGATTCCCGCCGGCCCGGCGGTCGCCGAGGTGGTGGATATGGACGAGGTGACGGAGTCCCTGGCGGAACACGTACCCGATACCGCCGAACCCGTGAAAGCCTTGGTGGAGGAACTACCGTCGAGGTTCAGACGTTTGTACTCCGTCGCCACGGAGATCGAGAGGAAGCGCGTGCACTCGCTGGTCCTGGAGGGGGTAACGGGGGACGCGGAACTCAGGCTCACCCCGGCGGATTACGACTTCTCTTACCATGCCTACTCCAAGCTCAAAGAGGACCCAGGGCCCGGTTCCGTCGCCCTCTTGACGGCCAGGGAGCTGGAATCCACGGTCTCGAAGATACTGTCCGGGTTCGCCCACGTCCACGGCGAGGGCAACTACTCCGTGATCGTAGCCTGCGCGTTCTCCCGCAGGCTGTCGGGTGGCTCTTACGGGCTCGGTTCCACGCTCAAGAACCTGGAACCGAGACCCAAACGCCTTGTGCTCATATGGGGATCCGGGACCCGAGACCCCGCGGACCCCGTGACGGCACTCGAAGCCGCCACGACCCTACGAGGCGACTACCGTCAGTACCTATGCGTGCATCCGAACAGGCCCTTCCACGGTAAGTTCCTGAGGGCGCTCCCGGAGAGGTCGGGACCGGGGCTCTCCCTCTCCTTCAGCTGGAACGTCTCCGAGAGCGCCAACAGGACCAACCCCGTCGAGTCCTTCATGTACCACGTGACCAAGGACGACACACCCACGGTGGCGTTCCTCGAGTCCCTCAAGAAGGACGGGTGGCTCGTGGGTCCGATCACCTACTCCGACGAGGTGATCGTCGACTTCGACGACGTGGAAACCTTCAGGTTCTCCCTGAGAGGGGACAGGGAGGTATCCCTGGACGTCGAGGTAAAACCCCGCGCCCTCAGGACCATCGTCCGCGGGATAGAGATCAAGGACCCCGGCAAGAACCTGACCGTCAGGCTGAGGCTGGCGTACCCCCTGGACCTCGGCATCGATCCCACGGAGCTCATAGAGGAGCCCGACGCCGTAAGGCGGCTCCTGGAAGCCGAGTACGTGCGTCTCAAACCGACGTTCGGCCACGACGGTAAGCTGGAGGTGACGAAACGGGGCGAGCTACGCGGCCCCGACCCCTCCGAACTGAGGATGGCGATAACGGAGGAGCTGCTGTCGGCGCTAGGGGGCGAGGAGGATGAAGGTGAAGAGACCCCGGGGGACCAGGGACTTCACCCCGGAGGAGATGAGGGTTAGAAACGCGATCCTGGAGGAGATAATCGACGTCTTCGAAACGTACGGGTACGAGCCCGTGCTGACGCCCACCTTCGAACACGCCGAACTCTTCGAGCTCAAGTCCGGGGAGGAGATCCTCGAGGAGATGTACGTGTTCGAAGACAAGAAGGGCAGGAAACTCGCCCTGAGACCCGAGATGACGGCCCCCGTGGTCAGATTCTACAACCAAGAACTCAAAACACGCTCCCACCCGCTCAAACTCTACTACTTCGTCAACTGTTTCAGGTACGAGAGGCCGCAGAGGGGAAGATGGAGAGAATTCTGGCAGGCCGGCGTCGAACTGATAGGGGCCAAAGGGATCCTGGCCGACGCAGAAGTGATAGAGATGACCTACACCGTCTTCGAGCGACTGTTACCCGAGAACTCGTTCCGAACCGTCGTGGGACACCTCGGCGTCCTTAGGGGTATCCTCGAGGCGCACGGCCTCGATGAAAACGTCCAGAACAGGGTCGCTCACCTCGTGGACAAAGGCGACCTGGAGAGCGTCGAGAAGGAACTCCCGGACGACGCCGCCCGTGACGTCCTCACGGTCGTGAAAGCGGACGATCCGGGGGAGATCGAGGACACGGTACGCGGGACACCCGCCGAGGACGCCCTCAACGAGCTCCTCGAACTCTCCGACACCCTGAAGGGGGCGGGCGTCCCCCACGAGGTGGACACCTCGGTGGCACGGGGTCTGGACTACTACACGGGCATGGTGTTCGAGGTCCACGTCCCCGAACTCGGACCCAGCTCTCAATGCGCGGGCGGCGGCAGGTACGACACCCTCGTCAGAGACCTCGGCGGCCCGGACGTTCCCGCAGTCGGGATGGCGATCGGGTTCGACAGGCTAGTCCTAGCCGTCGAGAAACTCTCCGAGCCACCCCTGGAGGAAGAGAGAACCCGGGCCCTCCTGATACCACTCACCGACGACCCCGCGGTGATCGAGTTAGCGAGGACCCTCCGCGAAAAGCTAGGCTGGACCGTCGACATGGAGGTATCCGGGAAATCACTCTCCAAAGCCCTCGCCACGGCCGATTCCAAGGGTTACGACGCCGCCGTGATAGTGGGCGAACGAGAGCTGGAATCGAACGCCATCACCGTCAAGAACCTGAGAACCGGAGAACAAGTCGAAACACCCGTCGAGGACGTGAAGAAGGGGAAGGATCCCCTTGTCCATACCGATGGATGAAGAAGCCGCCCGGAGGGTCATCGAGCGCCTCAACTTCAGGCACGAGGTGAACGGCGAACCACTAGTGGTAGCGGTGGCCCAGGACGCCGACGAGGGCAAGGTCCTCATGGTCGCGTACGCCAACGAGGAGGCCGTGTTCAAGACACTAACCACGGGCAAGGCCCACTACTGGAGCACGTCCAGAGAAGAGGTATGGTGCAAGGGTGAAACCTCGGGCCACGTCCAAAGGGTGAAAGAGGTCAGGGTGGACTGCGATGCGGACGCCATCCTCTACCTGGTGAGGCAGGAGGGAGGAGCCTGCCACAAGGGTTACAGGACGTGCTTCTACCGGCGCGTATCCCCCGATGGCGACCTAGAGATCGTCGAGGAAAAGGTCTTCGACCCCGAGTCCGTGTACGGGTCGAAATTAGAAAACCGTTAATTTTCGCGAAGCTAGCGGGGATCAGTCGTTTGGAGATCGAGGTGGAGACCGAGAACGTGGTACCCGATACGAGCGTGGTGATCGACGGTAGGGTGTCGAGACTCGTCGAGGAAGGCTACCTCGAGGGCAAGAAGATCCTGGTACCCAAGGCCGTAGTCGCCGAGCTCGAATACCAAGCGAACAGGGGAAGGGAGACCGGATTCGCCGGACTCCAGGAACTCCAAGAACTCCAACGCCTCGCCGAGGAAGGCCTGGTAGAAGTGGAGCTCGTCGGCGAAAGACCGGGCCTCGAGGAGATAAGACTGGCCAGGAGCGGCGAGATAGACGCGATGATAAGGAAGGTGGCCGAGGAACACGACGCCACCCTCATCACCAGCGACAAGGTCCAGGCCGAGACCGCGAAAGCCGAGGGCATACCCGTCGTCTACATCGAGCCCATAGTCCGCGTGGACGAGACCGAGATAGAGAGGATGATGCCCGACAACGCCATGTCCCTCCACCTCAAGGAGAACGTCCCACCCATGGCCAAGGTCGGGAGACCGGGTGAGTGGAGGCTCGTCGAACTGAGACCCGAACCCTGCGACAGGGAAGAACTCGAGAGGTGGGCCAGAGAGGTCATCGAGAAGGCCCACGCCGACGAGAAGAGCTTCGTGGAGATAGACAGGGGAGGCGCCACCGTCGTCCAACTCCGGGACATGAGGATCTCCATCGCCAGACCACCCTTCTCCGACGGATGGGAGATAACCGCGGTCCGACCCGTCGTCAAGGTCAGCCTCGACGACTACGACCTCTCCGAGGAACTCAAGAAGAGGCTCAAGGAGAAGGCCGAAGGCATCCTCGTGGCCGGACCACCCGGATCCGGTAAGTCCACGTTCTGCGCGGCCCTCGCCGAGTTCTACGCGGACCAGGGCAAAGTAGTCAAGACCATGGAGAGCCCTAGGGACCTCCAGGTCAGCGATAGGGTCACCCAGTACGCGCCGCTCGACGGGGACATGGAGAAGACAGCGGACATACTCCTCCTCGTCAGACCCGACTACACGATCTACGACGAGGTCAGGAAGACCCGGGACTTCGAGATCTTCGCCGACATGAGGCTCGCGGGCGTAGGGATGATAGGCGTCGTACACGCGACCAGGCCCATCGACGCGATCCAAAGGCTCATCGGAAGGGTAGACCTCGGAATGGTACCCCAAGTCGTCGACACCGTCATCTTCATCGAGGACGGTGAGATCAAGAAGGTCTACGAGGTCGACCTCAAGGTCAAGGTCCCAACCGGCATGACCGAGGAAGACCTCGCGAGACCCGTGGTAGAAGTGCGCGACTTCGGGACCGGGGAACTGGAGTACGAGATCTACACGTACGGTGAGGAGATATTCGTCGTTCCGGTCAAGGAAACGGAGACCAGGGAGGAAACCGCCACCGAGCGCCTCGCCGCGAAAGTCCTCGAGAACGAGGTCCGAAGGTTCGTCGGCTCCGCACCAGTCGAGATCGAGGTCCGCGGATCGAAAGCCGTCGTCAGGGTCCCCGAGCACATGGTGCCCATGGTCATCGGCAAGAAGGGCAGAAACGTGGAGGACATCGAAGCGAGAACCGGCCTCAAGATCAGGGTGGAACCCCTGGAGCGGGGTCCGGAGATCGGGGCCCCGGAGGAGACCGAGGGCAAGGTCGTGGAGGTTGAATCGGGCGAGGAATTCCCGATGAGAATCGTGGAAGACGGCGAATACGTCAGACTCTCCCTCGGGGACAGGTTTTCGGGTAGACCGGTGAAGATCTTCGTCGACGGCGACTACCTGTTCACGGCCACCGTAGGCAACTCCGGCGAGATAAGGGTTAACAAGGACACCTCGGTGGGCGAGAGACTCGTCGAAGCGCTGAGGAAGGGCGCCGAGATAGAGGCCCGTACGGTCCCGTAGAACTTATAAAAGCGACATCCCAAGTTTCCCGA
>JAADCQ010000052.1 GCA_013154335.1 Methanopyri archaeon | reverse complement strand
TGCTCCACGGGCGCCTTCCCGGCCACCTCCTCCACCTCCTCCGCCAGGACCGAAGGAGGTACCATCATCGTGCTCAGCTCCCTCATGGTCTCGGGCGTCCCCTCCATCAGGTCGACGTAATTATCGTGGAAACACTCCGCTATCCTCGCGCCCATCTCCTCCAACGCCATGTTCACGAGCGACCTGTAGAGCACGTCGCCGCTGAACCTGTAGAAGACGTCCAGACCCTCCTTCGCTATCAGGTAAGCCATGGACGACAACACGTTGATGACCTGCTCCTCGATCATCTCGTCCGGCGCACCGCAGATCTTCGCTATTTGGAAGAAATGGACTATCGCCTGCATGATCCTCACCGTCATCACTATCCCCATGTCCCCGACGACGGGCACCAACTCCGGGTCCAATTCAACGGCCATGAAACCCATGTCCTCGGCGAGGTTCAGTAACCTCTCCACCTGCTCCCTGGTGGCCAACTCCACGTCCGCCTCCTCGGCCTTATCGCTCGCCACCAGGATCATCGTCTGGGTCTCGACGCCCGGGATACCCGCGGGGTGGAACGACGAGACCCCGAGGTCCTTCCTCTCCGTCCTGAGCTCCCTCTCGCAACCGTAGTACAACGCCATCGGCGGGCACGTGCACGTGGTCGCCAGGACCGCGTCTTCCCTGAAGCTATCCATGAGTTCTTTGACCAACGGCACCGTACCACCGAACGGCGTGAAGAACACGTGGACCTCCCCGTGCTCGGCCCCCGTCTCGTCGTCCGTGGACAGCTCGACACCGGCATCCTCGAGCAGCGCCCTGGCCTCCTCGGGGAGGTCCATCCTGGGGTCGCACAGGATCACGTCGTGCCCGGCCTCCGCCGCTTTCATCGCCAGGTAGGCGCCTCCCAACACGGTCGACCTCTCCACGCCCTCCATGTGCTCGTCCACTAGGTTCGCCATGAGTTCCTGGTTCCCCACACCGTACACGGTCACGTCCATCCGTCATCACCCCGGGCGTCGGCGGTTCGAACGTGTTCTAAGTATTTCGAACAAACGCGGGTGGTAACACGGGGAGGACGGAAACCCCACCCTTCAGAACAGGCCGTGGTGCGGCCCGTCCGCCGGTTCGAAACCCCCGACCACCCTCTTCCCCTCTATCTCCCCGGCCACGTTCGTCCGCATCATCCTCTCCACCTCTTCGAGGTCGTCCGTCCGGTCCAGCACGTACATTAACTTAACGTAAGCGACCTCGGGTAACATGTCATCGCCGGGAATCACACCGGCGACCTTCAGCAACCTCCCGGTTCTGTACACGTTCATGTTCACACGACCGTAGAGGCATTGCGACGTCATCACCACCGCCACACCCTCGTCCACAGCCCTCTCTATCGACGGGATCCACGACTCGGACACGTGCCCCAACCCGGTCCCCTCCAACACGATCCCACGGTAACCGGCGTCGACGAGGGAGTCCAAAACCTCGGGAGCCATACCCGGGGCGAACTTCAGCAGCGCCACCCTCTCCTCGAACCCACCCTCCATCTCGGGGCCGTCCCCGGCGGGTCTCAGATCGTCCCTCAGGACGTCCAACATCGGGTTCCTGAGGTCCCTGATGTCGACCCTGGCGAGCGGTATCGTGTCGATGGACCTGAACGCGTCCCTCCTGGACGTGTGCATCTTCCTGACCTTGACACCCCTGTGCACGAGGCAAACCTCGTCGGACGTCCAACCGTGCATGCAGACGGCCACCTCACCCGCCTCGACCTCGCCCGCGAAGGCGCACGCGGCTATCAGGTTCGAGGCGGCGTCCGAGGAGGGCCTATCCGAGCTCCTCTGCGCGCCGACGAGGACGACGGGCCCCGGGAGGTCCTTCAGGAGGAACGAGAGGGCCGCCGCCGTGTACGCCATGGTATCCGTACCGTGACACACGACGACCCCATCCGCTCCTTCCTCGAACGCCTCGACGACGTTCTCGGCTATCTCGAGCCAGTGAGAGGGCGTCATGTTCTCGCTGAGGAGGTCCATCACGGGTCTCGCCTCGACGATGTTGACGACCTCGGGTAACTCGGGTATCGCCGAGACCAGTTCCTCCGCCGTGAACGCGGGTTTCACGGCGCCGGTCTCGTAATCGACCCTACAGGCTATCGTACCGCCCGTCGACAGTATCGCCACGTCCGGTAGCTCCGGGTCCCTACCCACCTCGATGTCCAGCGGCCTGAACGAGGGTTCCTTGCCCCTACCCAACCTCTCGACGTCTTCGATCCTGTCGATGTGAACGCCCACGTTGTAACCGTTGTCCATTTTGATGACGACGTGCTCGTCGTCGCCCAGCTCCGACCTCGGCATTATCACGCCCTCGATCTCGATACCGTCCTCCCGGACGATCCTGACCCTATCACCGACGCTGAGATCGTGCTCGCGTAGGAACTCCCCGACCTTGCCGGTGTAACCTCCTTCCGAGCTCAAACGGAGTCCCCCGTGGGGTGTGTCGGTTGAGGGTGGCCGTCGTGGAGTACGGTGTCGGGAACCTCAACAGCATCTACCGCGCGATAAAAACGGTGGGCCACGAGCCCGTGATCACGGACGATCCCGAGCAGGTGAGGGCCGCCGACGCGGTGGTGCTCCCGGGCGTCGGACACTTCGGGGCCGCGGCCGAGAGGCTGAAGGAGAGGGGCCTCGACGACGCCGTCCTGGACGGGGTGGGCACGGTCCCCGTCCTGGGTATATGCCTCGGTATGCAGCTGTTGATGGAGGAGAGCATGGAGGCGCCCGGGGTCGAGGGGCTGGGCGTGTTCGAGGGGACCTGTGTCAGGTTACCCGAGGGTGTCAAGGTCCCGCACATGGGGTGGAACGAGGTTAGGTTCGAGTGTAAGCTTTTCGAAGAGTTTGATGGCGAGATGTTTTACTTCGTTCATTCGTACAGGGTTTCCCCCGAAAATTCGAAGATCGTGCTCGGTACCACGGAGTACGGGGAGGAGTTCCCGAGCGTTATAGGAGATGAAAAACGCCGTGTTTACGGCACCCAGTTCCACCCGGAGAAGAGTGGGCCGATCGGCTTATCACTACTTGAGAAGGTCCTTGAGGAGGGGTGACCATTAGGGTGAAACCTGCTCGAGAAGAGATGTTTCGACAGGTTGAAAGATCGTTGAAGGACGATATCAGACCCACCCTAGGCGACGAGCTCAAGATATCCGCGTTCAGGCACATGATGGCCTCCCTGGTCCTAACGCTCGGGCGGGGCGTGGGCTCCACCTTCTACCGAGCCGGCTTCGACATCGGCGTGTACAAGGCCGAGAAGCACGGGCTAAAAGGCGTCGACGAGGCCCTAGATTACGCCGTCGAGGTGTTCGAGAAGACGAAGCTGGGGCTGCTCAACGTGGAGGAGGTATCGGAGGAGGAGGTCGTCCTCACGATGAAGGAATCCGTGACGGCCGACGGTTACGACGTGGGGGAAAAGCTCTGTTACTTCCAGGCAGGGTTCATAGCCGGCC
This sequence comes from Methanopyri archaeon, assembly GCA_013154335.1. Taxonomy (GTDB): domain Archaea; phylum JAADCQ01; class Methanopyri; order Methanopyrales; family Methanopyraceae; genus Methanopyrus. The sequence continues at coordinate 24,747 of JAADCQ010000052.1, read as the reverse complement.
TCCTGCAGGGGGCGACCGGGCAGAGGTGGCAGGTTAAAGAGAGAGCGTGCGTGGCGGAGGGCAACGAGGAGTGCGTGTTCGTGGGGAGGGTCTGGCACGACGAGAACACGTGGAAGGGCGGTTGCTGAAGAGGGGTTCGTGGTACACGCCACGCTCGTCGAGGTCCACGGTATAGGCGTACTCCTGACCGGCCCCAGAGGGGTCGGGAAGAGCGAGACCGCCCTCGAGCTCATCCGCAGAGGTCACGCCCTCGTGGCGGACGACGCTGTCGTCGTCGAGAAGGACGCGGAAGGGAACCCGGTGGGAAGGGCCCCGGTCAACCTATCCGGCAAGCTCGAGATACGGCTCGCCCTCGCGGAACTCTACTGTCCCAACTGCCTCTCCGTCTATCCCTTCTCCCCCCGGAGGATGAGAAAAGGCTGCGACGAGTGCGGGTCCGACCTCGAGCTCAGACCCATCCAGGACAAGGTCGCCGTCGACGTGGCGGAACTCTTCGGGGCGGGGGCCGTCGTGGACAGCGCGCGCATCGACGTGATACTGAGGCTCGTCCCCGGCCCCTACCACCCGAGACACGACCCCACCCTGGGCCCCGAGGACCCCGTCAGCAACACGCCCAAGGAGGAGGAGACCGTGATGGAGATGGTCAAATCCTCCGGGGGCAAGATCCTTCACGTCGACGTCATACCGGGGCGCGACATCGCCACGCTCGTCGAGGTGGTGGCGCTGAGGGAAAGCGCGTCCCGTCGGAGGTGAGGCGGTATAATCCCGATCCCCAGTCACGTACCGGACTGGTTGGGAGCCGCCATCCTGCTCTCGATAAGCGACGAGCTCCACACCAGGATCACGGCGGGCGTACTGAGGAAGTACTACCTCATGCTCGGAGCCTACCTGAGGGTGAGACACTCCGCCCTGTTCGTCTGGTGGGTCCACGAGACCCTCGAGTTCGTGTTCCACGTGGCCGTCCTATGGATAGCCCTTCCCCTCCCGATGGCCCTCACCGCCGCCGTGATACACTACGCCCTGGACCTGTTCCACGAGGCCATGCTGGGAACGTTCAAAAACGAGCTGGAGCACAGGATCTTCCACTTCTCGGTGGAATGCCTCGCCCTCTACGCGATATGGGGGTGAAACACGGTGAGGATCCTTAGGGACCTCATCGGGAAACCCGTCATAGACTCCACGGCCAAGAACGTGGGAGAGGTACAGGACGTGATAATGGACGAGGAAACCGGCGAGGTAACCCACCTGGTCGTCGCCGACTCCAGGAGGCCCGGCGTCCTCAGAAAACTCGGGGGCAAGCTCGGCAAGGGCGGAGGAGAACACGAGATCCACATCCCCTACTCCGAGGTCAAGGCCATAGACGACGCCGTCCTAGTCGAAGGCAAGTGGGCCGAGGAGGAGTGACGCCCCCGTGAGGGAGAGGGACGCCCTCAGGGTGATCGAGGAGAAGTGCTGCGCGTCGAAACCGCTCACCCACGTCAACGTCGAAGGTGTGACCGTCGACGCCTACGACGAAAACACGGGCACCGCCTACCTGGTAACGTCCAGAGGAACCCTCGAATGCAAACTAGGCAGGGCAGTCAGACTGGTGGGTAAAGTCCCCAAGGTCGTGCTCGCGGTCACCGAAGGCGAGGTACCCGAGGACGTCGTGGAAACCGCCAAACGTGTCGGCGTCGGCGTGGCGAAGGTCGAGGAGGACGGCCTGAAGTTCGTGGTCGAACCCGAAGAACACGACGTCGAACCCAGCGTGGAACCGTTGAAGGTATCCGACGAGGTCCTCGAGGTCCTGAAGACCATCGCCGACGAGCGAAGGGCCACCATCCTGAGACTGCTCGAACAGGGCGATGAATGCCTCTGCAACATAGCCGACGCCCTCGGGGACAGCGAACCCGCGGTCTCCTACCACCTACAGAGGCTCAGGGAGGTCGGACTCGTCAGACGCAGGCCCGAAGGCAAACGCGTCTACTACGGGCTCACCAGGAAAGGAAGGGCCGTCGTCGAACTCCTACACAGGCTCAGGGAGACCATCGAAGGATGAGGAAGAGGAAGCCCGCGAGCACCGCCGACACGATCCCGCACCTCACGACGGCCCTCTCCGTCTCGACCAAATCACGGACCTCCGGGTACCCGTCCGGACCGAACGAGTAAACCGACGGCTTCTCGAACCTCCTACCCAGGAAAGCCGCGCCCCATCCCATGGGCAGCCAAGACGAGGGGCTGGGAACGCTTCTCAGAGCCTCCACCAAGGTCCCGACCAGCCTACCGGGCCGGACGGGACACGCCAGTCCCAACACCACCACGCAGAACGGGAGGGCCACCACGTTCATCAGATCGTCCAACCTCGCGGCCACCTTACCGAACCAGATGTTCCTCTCGTCCCTGTACCCGAACATGGCATCCGCGGTGTTCACGGCCCTGTACATGACCACGCCTATCCAGCCACCCATCACGAACCAGAACATCGGCGCCACCACGGAATCCAACACGTTTTCGAAAGCACTCTCCGCCGCGGCCGACGCCACCAACCCGGGACCCAAACCGGCCGTGTCCCTACTCACCAACGAACCCACGGCCTCCCGCGCCCCCTCCAGATCCCCCCGCTCCAACGCCACCCGAACGGCCCTCACGTGCTCGACCAAACCTCGGACCGCCGTACACACCCACAGAACCAACGCATCCCCTACCCACGGGATCGAGTGCAACGGGTAACACACCATCGCCAAGACCGAGAACCCGACCGCGACCGTGAGAGCACCGACCACGAGATCCGAAGCGGGGGACCTGGGCGGATCCCATACACCCGCCATAACCCCCATGGCCCTACCGCACCACGCCACGGGATGCCACCTATCCGGAGGGTCACCCAGGACCAAGTCCAAACACAGGGCCAACGGGCACGCCAGGGACCCCATCAACCACGCGTCCAACGCTCCAGCGCCTCCGTGACGTGTTCCGGGGACGGTATGGAATCCAGAACGTACCTATCCCAACTACCCTCGACGGCGGACGCCAACTCCGCCGGCGTCAGCACCAACCACCTCTTAAAGCGGGCCGCCTCGTCCACGGGTACCCTAGGGCACCCGCAGTAAACGCACGCGTCGGCCCCCACACCCCTCAGCACATCCTCAGACAGGTACCTGACCCTCCACGATACCCCACCCAACGCCCTCTCGACGTCCGGCCGAACCTGACCCAACGCCGTGGACCCCACCACCTCGACGTCCTCCGGCTCAAGATCCACCGCCTCCCTGGTCTTCGACAGCCTGACCGTCAGCATCCTCCGCACCACCTCCTCGACATCCCCGGGGTCCAGCACCCCGCGGGTTGGATCCAGCTGAACCACCGGCTCCCTAGTCGTCAAAGCCACCCCCGCCGGGTGAAAGCTCCCGGAGCACACGACGACGGTGGGAAGATCCCTCTTCACGCACGAGACGTTGCACCCCAGCACCAGACCCTCGACGGGCACCCTCTCCGGATCACCCTTACCCACGTGAACCTCCACACCGCGCTCCCTCAAGTACCGCTCTATCCGCGCCAGATGAGGCACGTGTTGAGCCGTGGCGCACAGGTTCACATCCTCAAAACCGTGGTACCTCAAAACCTCGGCCAACTCCTCGAGCATCCATTCCTCCACGGGAGGACCCTCCGTCGGGACGTACACCCGGGTCCGGACCCCGATCCTCTCCAACGCGTCGTCCACGGAGGGTACCGGGTAGTGACCCAGATGGATCAAGGTGTCCGCGCTCGAAACCAGGGACAGCGTGACGTCACAGGCTCCGAACACCCTACCGGCGTCCAAGACGACCGACTCCACGTCTTCCAGACGGGACACCTCTTCCGCCAGCTCCCTCGCCAACCCCTTCAAGCCGTCAGGGGCCTGGATCACGACCTCGCCCTCCGGCTCGACCCTTTCAAGCACCTTTTCTACGACGTCCTCCTCGGTGGACTCGATGATCATCAACACACCCTCACCCACCGGGGGTGCGACTATCGCCGTCCTACGCGCTGGGGGTGGGCATGAGAAGGGAGGTCGACCCCGAGGATCTCGAGGCCGCTTTCGAGTGGGCGATCGAGGAGGTGGGTGATCTGGACGCGGTGGTCACCCTCGAAAGGAAGCGGGGGCAACCCTCGGGCAGGACCCTCGAATCCCTGGCTTCGAGGTACGGCGTACCCGTGGTGTACGTGGACGAGCCCGCGCCCGCGCCGTCCAGGTCCAGGGCCGAGGAGTTCCTGGGCACGGAGGGTTCCCCCGCCGAGGGCGTGCTCCTGGCGCTCGGGTACGAGTTGATAGCTCCCAAGAGGAGCTTCGGGAACACCGTCACGGCGGCCCTGGGGGTGAAAAGGTGTTGATCATCGCCATCGTGGGGGGCCGTGGAGACGGTTTCACGAGGGTTCTGCGTGGGCTGAGATGTGTACTCGAAGAGGCGGGTCACGACGTCGGGGTCCTCGCGATGCCTCAATCCACCGGTGGGGTCGGCAGGAAGAGGCCGGACTCGTACTCGTGGGACGCGGACGTGGTTATCGCCACGACCGATAGATGCTCCGCCTGCGACGTGGCGCTGATCCTGTCGAAGCACGGGTCCTGCGTCAACGCCCCGGAGGCCGTTTTCGATTCCGACAACCCGACGTTCTCGGGGTTCGAGCCCCCGGAGAGGTGGGTCCCCGTCCCCTGCAGGCGCGTGGCCTCCGAGGCGAGGGCTCCCGTGGTCCCGGGTCTGGTACTCCTCGGGGCCCTTTGCGCGTTGAAGGACCTCTGCTCGCCGGACGACATCGAGAAGGGACTCGTGGAGGCGGAGGGACCCGTCGGCGCGGTATCGGCGAGGGCCGCCTTGGCGGGTTGGGAGTACGTTAGAGGTAGGATCTGATCTCCCGCGCTATCGCCTCGGCCACAGGGGGAGGGACCGACTCCCCCACCTGGTCGTACATCGACTCGACTCCACCCTCGAACACGTGATCGTCCGGGTACCCCATCAACCTCGCCTGCTCCCGCACGGTTAGCACCCTGTCGTCGAACGGGTGGATGAACCTCGAACCGCCCATGACCGTGGGGGCGGGTTTCCACGGGTGCAGCCTGAGCCAGTTCTTGAAGTACCCCTTCGCACCCTTGACTCGGGTGAGGGCCTGCCCCCACCTCAGCCTCCGTATCCTCCTGAGCTTCCTCCGCGTCAACGGTTTGAACTCGTGGTTCGGCACGTCTCCACCGTCCGGGTCCGGGAGATCCCCTATCGCTTCCCACACGGTCTTCGGCTTCGAGACGCGGGGTTCCGGTTCTATCGGGACGTTGGATATGAACACGCGCCTGCGCTGCGAGGGAACGCCCTGATCCAGCGCCTCTATCACGTTGAAGTAGATCTCGTCGTAACCCACACGGGCGAACTCCCTCCTCAGAGCCTCCTTGAGGGGCCCCTCGGTTATCGCCGGGACGTTCTCCATGACGAACACCTCGGGTTTCAGATCGCCGAGGATCCTGATGTAGTGCAGGACCAGCCTACCCCGGGGGTCATCGTACAGCCTGGCGAGGGGATCCCTCCTCCTTTCCGCGTTGGCGGCCGTGAACGCCTCGCACGGCGGTCCCCCGATCAGCACGTCCGGCTCACCGATCTCCTCGCGGATGTCGTCCGAGGAGACCCTGCGGATATCCTCCTCGATCACCACCGCGTCGGGGAAGTTCCTCCTGTACGTGGACGCGGGGCCGGGCGCGTTCTCGACCCCGCCCAAGACCTCGTAACCGGCTTCCAGGAAGCCCCTGGAGAAGCCTCCGGCGCCGCAGAAGAGGTCGACGACCTGCGGTCTTCTAGGCACCGGGTTCACCCGGCCGCTCCTCGAGGGGATCCCGGTTAAATACTCTGGAGTGGGTTCAGCGGAGGGAGCGGCGGAACTCGACGACGGCGGGATGGTACTCGCCGTGCTTCCCCAATGGATAGAGGAGGTACCTGCACGAGTCCACGCCGTCGGCGCCCTTGCACAGGTACTCGACGGCTTCCAAGCTCTCGCCCACGGCCGCGCTTATGATGCCGGCCGCCATGGCCCCCTCGAGCATGCACACCGGGTGCTTGACGTCCCTAGGACCGAGCTCGCAGACCTTGCATCCCTCGACCACGAGGGCCCTGAACTCGGGCACGGACTCGGCTAGGGCCTTCTCCTCCTCCATCTCGGGCTCGTCGATGAGCCTCACGTCGGTGCCGAAGCCCATCCCCTTCAGGACGTCGAGCGCCTCGTCCTCGCCCTCGATCCAGTCCGACGCGTCCTCCTCCAGCGTGTCCCTCACGTCCCTGCACAGCTCCGGCACGACGAACCTGTCGCTGTGCTCCAGCACGTACTTCACGACGGCGTAAGCGCTCGACAGCCACGGGTCCTCGGGGGTCTCCTCCAACAGGTACCTCAAGATGCCTGCCCCCAACTCGAGCGCCCCGTTCGGAAGGAGTCGTCCGAGGATTTTTCGGCTTCCCCACCCGCGGACCGGGTGGCGGGGGATCTCTCGAGAATTAGGAAACGCAAAAGTTTTCAAACGGGGGAACGTCGAGTTGCCCAAAGCCGTGGTGTTCGAAGGGGGATCCTACCTACCCGCGGACCGGGGCGAGAACCTCAGAAAGAGATGGTTCGGCACCGTGAGAGGGGACGTCCTGTTCCTGTGTCCCTTCGAGACCGTTTACCTCGCCGAGAAGGGCGAGATACGGGTCGAGAACTCCGAAGGGGAACCGATGAGCGAGACCGACCTGCTGGAGTTCTTCTCCGAGCGTAGAGAGGGATTCGACAGGGCCTACGTGGTCTTTCGGGACCTCAGGGACGCCGGCTACATAGTCAAGTCGGGGTTCAAGTTCGGGGGACACTTCAGGGTCTACGAGGGCGATCCCGACTCGACTCACTCGGATTGGGTCGTGGCCGTGACCGGACCCGAGGGGAAGTTGACACCCAGGGACATCCTGCGGGCCACCAGGCTGGCCACGTCCGTCAGGAAGAAGTTCGTGCTCGCCGTCGTCGAGGACGTGGAAAGTCCCGAAATTAGATACGTCCGACTGGAGAGGGTGCGGCTCTGAGAGAAGGGGCTCCGGGGGTGTAGGAAGTGGCGGAGTCGGAGCCGTACCACGGAGCGTGGAAGGTCCACCCGAGGGACCTCGTCGAGGAAGGCGTCACCACGAGCGCCAGAAGGGCCCGGATAGTACTCAGGAAGTACGTGTTGGGACAGGACGAGGAGGAGATCGCCGAGGCCGAGGGCATCTCCCTGAAGTCCGTCAAGTACCACCTGGAGAAAGCCGAGGAGGAGGGACTGATAGACTACGTCAAGGAGAACATCGCCGGAGAGTAGGGCGGGATCACCATACCGGAGGACGCCCCGCTCCTGGACCCGTGGGACGTCGAGGACGTCGATTACGCCAGGCTCGAGGAGGAGTTCGGGATAGAGAGGATAGACGACGAGATCCTCTCCCTCCTCCCCTCGAGGTTCCCGCTGATGGAGAGGGGAATCGTCTTCGGACACAGGGACCTGGACAAGTTCCTGAAGGAACACGCGGAAGGCGGCAAGGTCTCGGTGCTCAGCGGGATGATGCCCAGCGGTAGGATGCACCTCGGTCACAAGACGGTCGTCGACCAACTCGTGTGGTACCAGCGGGAAATGGGTCTCAAGGTGTACATCCCCATAGCCGACCTCGAGGCCCATCACGCCCGAGGCATGCCGCTGGAGGAGGCCCACAGGATCGCGGTCGAAGAGTACGTGCTCAACTACGCCGCCCTCGGTCTCGACCTGTCCCCGGACCGCTGCGAGATATACCTCCAATCCGAGAGGAAGCCCGTCCAAAGGATGGCGCTACTCCTGGCCGGTAGGGTCACCTGGAACACCTTGAAAGGAACCTACGGGTTCACCGGAGAAACCAACATGGGTCACGCTATGGCACCGCTGGTCCAGGCCGCCGACATCCTCCACCCGCAGGAACTCGAGGGACCGCACAGGGTTCTCGTACCCGTGGGCGTCGACCAGGACCCTCACCTCAGGCTGACCCGAGACCTGGCGGAGAAGGAAGGCCTCGTGAAACCCGCCAGCACGTATCACCGGTTCATGACCGGGCTCACGGGCGGGAAGATGTCCAGCAGCAAGCCCTCCACGGCCATCTTCCTGACCGACGACCCGGAGGAGGCCAAGCGCAAGGTGTGGCGGGCGAAAACCGGGGGAGGAGCGACGGTCGAGGAACACAGGGAGAAGGGAGGGAACCCCGACGAGTGCGTCGTCTACGAGCTGTTCGTGTACCACCTGGCGGATAAAGTGGGGGGCGAGAAAGGACTGAGGGAGATCAGGGAAAGGTGCGAGTCCGGGGACCTGATCTGCGGGGAATGCAAGAAGATGGCCCAGGAAGCCCTCGCCGAGCTCCTGGAGGAGATAGCCGAGAGAAGGGAAAGGGCGAAGGACGAGATCCCGAGCGTCCTGGAAGAGCACCCTGACGCTCCCGACGCTCCGGAGGACTGGTAACATGATACAGCCGTTCCAAGCCCTGGTCACGTGCCCGGCCGGCTTCGAGTTCGAGTGCGTGAGGGAACTCGAGAGGATACTATCCGAGAAGGACGAGTTCGTGGAGGTGGAACCCACCTACTTCAAGGGAGTCCTGGTGGTCAGGTCGGATTTGGACCCCGAGGAGATAGTGAGAACGGTCGCGGAAGCCGACACGGACTGGGTGGCCCGCATCGCCCCGATACACAGGACGGTGAGGGCGGACCTTAGGTCCATCGTCAGGACGGCCACCGCGCTGGCGGAGAGGAGGATACCCGAGGACGCCACCTTCGCCGTCCGGTGCAGGAGGAGGGGCGACCCCCCGTTCTCATCCAAGGACGTGGAGGTTGAAGTCGGGGACGCGGTCAGAAAAGCCACAGGCGCCTCGGTCGACCTCGAGAACCCGGACTACCTGGTGTGGGTCGAGGTCCTCCAAGATACCGTCGGGATCGCCGTCACAACACCCGACATGATAGTGTCCAAGGAGGTGAAGAGGGTCAGGAAGTGGGCCCCCGGCAGGCGCCCCATCAACAGATCCCAGCTCAAGATGCGGGAACTCCTGAAGAAGCACCCGTACCTGGCCAGGGAAGGCGTCGACGTCATCGATTTGGGCGCCGCGCCGGGCGGATGGACGCACGAACTAGCCCCGAGGGTGGCCCCCGGCAGGGTGTACGCGGTGGATCCCGGGGACCTGCACCCGAGGGTTTTGAAGGAACACGATAACGTCGTACACATACGGAAGAAGGCGGAGGACCTAGAGGAATCGGACATCCCCGGCACGGTGGGTCTCGTGACGAGCGATCTCAACAGGGTACACACCGAGGCCGCGAAGGTCACGTTGGACGTCGCCGATAAGTTCCTGGAACCGGGCGGTTTCGTCGTTCAAACGGTGAAACTCGCCGTCGATCCCGAGACCGGGGAGTACGCGGCCCCGGACGTCGAGACGGCGGTCACGGAGACGGAATTGGAGTACGAGAGGCGAGGGTACGAGGTGGTGGCCGTGGAAGACCTCAAGAGCAACACGCCGAACGAGAGGACCTTGGTGGCTAGGAAGATCTGAGCATCTCCCTGATCCTCTTCCTCTCCGATCGCTTCTCCTCCAGGTACCGCCTTCCAGCCTCCCTGATCCTCCTGGCCAGCTTCGGGCCCACGCCCTCGACCTTCAACAGGTCCTTCTCCTTGGCCGTGAGAACCCTGTACGGCGATCCGAACCTTTCCACCAATCTATCCGCAAGCTCCGGACTCACTCCCTTCACGTTCAACAGGACTTTCCAGGCCGGGTCCTCCACGGCCTTGATCTCCGCGGCCAACTTGGGACCGACGCCAGGCACCTCCACGAGTTCGGAAACCGGGGCCTGCTTTACCTTCGTCCAACCGTCGAACCTCTCCAGGAGTCTCACCGCCTTCTCCAGGCTCATCCCCTTGACCTCGAGCATAGAATCGGGTACGCCCTTGAGCCTGGCTATCTGCCTCTCGCTGAGACCGAACTCCCTGAGCTCCTCCACGGGCGCCTCCCGTATCTTGGAAACTTTACCGTATTTTTTCTTCAGCCTCCAGGCCGTGTCGACGTCTATCCCCTTCCTAACCAGCCCCTTAAGCCCCAACAGCGCCGCTATCTTCGAGTCCGACAGCCCCAACTCCCTCAACTCGTCTGGACTCGCCCTCTCCTGAACCTTCGAAACACCACCGTATTTTTTGAGCACCCTCTCGGCCTCCTCCGGTGTTAGGCCCGCATCCCTCAGAGTCTTGTACCCCTGCACAAGCTTGCCGACGGTCTCGTCCCCGATCCCAGGTACCTCCAGGAGCCTCGTCACCTCCTTCCCCTCCACCGCCTCGCCCACCGCCTTCGCCGATCCGAAGTACTCCACCAACCTCCTGGCCTTCGACTCGCCAATCCTCTCCTCGAGCCACTCCTTCCACTCCTCCTCGCTCCTCTCCCTCCTACGACCCGATCTACGACGTCGCTCCACGACCTCCCGGGCCTTCTCCACCACCCTTTCCGCGAGCTTCGGTCCCAACCCCTCCACTCTCTCCTCCAACTCGTGCGGGTTCATCCGGGCCAGCTCCTCCAGGTCGTAATCCACGACATCCAGTATCTTCTCCGCGAGCTTCGGTCCGACGCCGGGGACTTCGAGCAACGTCTTGAACTCGGTCCCTTTCACGTCCGCCGCCTTGGAGGGGGTGGCACCGAGTTCTATCAGCTCCTCGTAGGAAACCTCACGTGCCACGTCCTTCAGGGAACCGTAACGCTCGTACAACTCGACGGCGGTCTCCAGGTCGAACGCCTCGAGGAGCTTCTTCGGGACGCCCTTCATCTCCGCTATCTCGTCGTCCGAGAAGCCCAACTCCCTGAGCTCCTCCACGGGGAGCCTCTTGACCTCGGACGCCGACCCGTACCTACGCTTCAGCTCGTCCGCCCTCTCGAGATCGCCCACGATCCTCTCCAGGGACTTGAGACCCTTCAGCTCCCGTATCTGGGAGTCGGTCAACCCCGCCTCCCTGAGCTCCGCGACGCTGGCCTCGCGCACGCTCGAGTAACCGCCGAACCTCTTGAGGAGCTCCTCCGCCTTCTCCCTGTTGATACCCCTGATCTTGACCAGCGAGGCGTACCCGGGCACCAGGGTCTTGAGGACCTTCTCCCCCACGCCCGGCACCGACGCGAGCTTGGATATCTCGAAGTTCCTGGCCATCTCCTTGACGCGCTCCGGGTTGCCGAAGGCCTCCAGGAGCTTGAGGGCGGTCTTCTCGCCGATCCCCTCCCTCTTCGCCAGCTCCTCCACCTGGATCCTCACCGCGGCCTCGTAAGCCTCCCTCGATAACTTACCCTCCTCGTACATCCTCCTGATATCCTCGAGGTCCGTGGCCAGGATACCGGCTATGGACTCGAAGTGCTCGATGATCTCGTCCGCGGCCTCGGGCGATAGACCGTAATCCTCTATCAACACGGCCAGGGTCCTGTTGACCGACATCGCCTCCTCGAGGGTCACCGAGGGACAGACTTCCTTCATGACCCTGTAAGGCGTGCTGGCTATCGTGGAGATGGAACCGTCGAACGCCTTGGCGAGGCACAGGGCCGATTCCTCGCTCAGGCCGTACCTGTTCCTGAGCTTCAGGGTGCAGTCCACGATCCTGTTCTCCAGGTACCTCCTCATCAACTCCCGCTTGTGCTCCACTATCCACTCCCTGGTCAGCGGCCTCCTGAGGTACCGGTCCGAGATCTCCTCGAGCCTGCGGTACGCCTCCTCGAGCAGCTCATCCCTCAGCTCCAGGTTCCTCTTCGCGGCTTTCTCGTCGAAGTCTATGTTAACGACGACCCTGGACCAGAGGCTGTAGATACCGCTGCTCTCCGGGTCCTTCTCTCCCTCGACCTCGGAGACGGAGAGACCCAACCTCCTGGCTATCTCCTCGTGCGGGGTCCAGGGGTTCTCCCTGAGGATCTCCAGTATACGCTCCTCCTTCGCGTCTATCGGCACGTCGTACCTCTCTATCAGCTTCTCGAACTCCCCGGCCATCTCCTCCGGGACGTCCTCGGTCCTGAGCGGCATCAGGTCCACGCGACCGTACCTCACGAGGATCCTGTAAAGGGCCGGTTGCATAGGGTTCGTCTTCACGGCCCTGACCTCGATGGCCGGGACGTCCTCCTCCGAGATATCCAAGGCCTTGGCCACGGCTTTCCATCCACGCCTGTACACGATGGCGTACCTGGCCGGGGAACCTCCCGTCGAGAGCCTGCTCACCCTCTCGTCGAAGTTGACCCCCCTGACTATCACGTTCCTGTACCTGTCGTCCGTTGGGTCTATCGAGCACGCGTAGGAGCCTGTTAACAGGATGAAATCCCGGTGAAGGTCCATCAGCTCCTCGTCCGATTTCGCCCTGGGCACCCTCTCCATGATGTACCTCGTCGCTATCACGCCATCGTACGCCTTGACTCCCTTCAGGAAGACCTCCCTTTCCTCCCGGAACTCCTCCTCGGATCCCGCGAACTCGGCGTCGTACACGAGCGCCACGATCACACCTCCCTACCTTTGGAGAGTGCGTCGGCAAGTCTCAGCGGTTCCGGCCATTTCGTCGAGCCACAGCCGGTCCAGGAGGTCCTCAACACGAGATCGACCGCGGAGCGCAGATCGCACCTGTGCCCGGGGCTGACCACGAGAGGACGTGTCCCGGGTCTCGTCAACACCAACGCCCCGACGGTCTCCCCCTCGTGGACTAAGGGAACCCAGTCCCCTGGTTCATCGGGCTCACCGACGGGCTCCCCGACGAGAGGCTTCGACGCGACCCCCACCGTCGGCACGTCGAGCACCACGCCCAAATGGGTCGCTAGGCCGGCCCTCCTCGGGTGCGCCTTCCCGTGACCGTTCACCATCAGGAGGTCGAAACCCTCCTCCAAACCATCCAACGCCTCCAGGGCGGGCGGACCCTCCCGGAACGCCAGGTACCCGGGCACGTACGGGAACGACGTTTCACCCTCGGTCACGGACCTGTCGAGTTCTCGGCACCCAAGATCGGTCACCACGGCCGCGGCCCTGTACCTGTCTCCCCTGTAGGCCACGTCAACGCCCGCCACCTTTCTCACTTCGCCCGGGTCCTCCTCCCTCGCCCTCCTCGCCACCTCTTCTTGAATCCTCCTGAGCTCCTTCACGTCCCTCGGGGGCCGCTTTGGGAGGAGTCGCACGCGATAACACCCTGCGCGGGTGCTTTATCACGCGGGAGATGCACTCCGGAGGCACCCTCCCGGGGACCACGTAAACCGTCTTTCCCGCCTTCCTCGGCACCAGACCGTGTCTCCTGAGGCAGGAAACATCAACCACGAGAACCACGGGATCGTCCGAGTGCCTCCGAGCGGTAGCCACGGCCTCGCTCACGTCGTCGGTCAGGTGGACGTACTTCCTCCCCATCGGTCTTATCCCTTCCCTCAGGATCCTCTCCAGGTTCTCCCTCGCGGTACCGTGGTACAACTCGTCCACGTCCTCGGCCTCGGGTAACGTCGGCCTCACGTGGAGCCTCCTGGAGTGACCGTACCTGGCCCTGATCCTACCCCTCTCGTCGATCTCGAACCTACCCTTGGGGCACGTCTCCGCCACCGCCACGATGTGCTCCCCTGTCAGCCACCGGTAATACTCCCTGTTCTTCCACCTCGTCTTGATCCTCTCCGCCAGCTCATGAACGTCGCAGTCGGTGAAACCCTCCTCATCCAGCTCCACACCGACCTCCTCCGGGAAGTGGCGGAGTATCCCCGCCAGGAGCCTACTCAACGCCAGCCTTCGCCTCCCGTCCAAGAACACCTCGGTGGGGGCCCCGCACTCCGGGCATAGTTTCTTCTCCGTGTACGTCCCGCACCTGGGGCACTTCCTGACGGGCTTCAACGGTGGGACCTCCCATACGTCGTTCGGAACGCCTAACATCTAATTAGGCGGATGTGAGCCCCCGCAGATGTCGGGAAACACCGGGGGTGACGGGAGTGGCGGAGTCTTGGGTCATCCGCGTCGAGGACCTGGTTCTGAGCTTCGACGACTTCACGCTGAACGTTCCCGAGGTCGAAGTCGGGGAGAAGGAGGTCCTGGGTATCCTGGGTACCAGCGGGGCCGGTAAGTCGGTTTTCCTTCACTGTCTGAAGGGACTGGACGATTACAGGCCCGACGAGGGCAAGGTCCTGTACAGGGTCGCCAAGTGCGAAGAGTGCGGCTGGAGGGAGAGACCAGAGTTCATCGGCGAGGAGTGCAGGAAGTGCGGGGGGACGATGGAAGAGGAGATCTTCGACCTGTGGGGGGCCCCGGACAGGGAGAGGAAGAGGTTCAGGAAGAGACTCGCCATCATGTTCCAAAGGACCTTCGCCCTGTACGAGGAGATGACCGTGATAGAGAACGTGCTGAAAGCCCTGGAGGAGGCGGGTTACTCCGGGGAGGAGGCCACCGAACGCGCCATCGAACTCATCAAGATGGTCAAGCTCGAGCACAGGATAACCCACCTGGCCAGGGACCTGAGCGGAGGCGAGAAACAGAGGGTCGTGCTGATCAGACAGCTGGCGAAGGAACCGATAGTGTTCCTCGCTGACGAGCCCACGGGTACCCTGGACCCGCAGACCGCCGCCATAGTGCACAGGGCCCTGCGTGAAGGCGTGAAGGAGAAGGGCATCACGATGGTCATCACATCCCACTGGCCCGAGGTCATAGAGGACCTCTCCGATATCGTCATGTGGCTCGAGAACGGTGAGGTAGTGGAGATGGGCGACCCCAAGGAGGTCGTCTCCAAGTACGTGGAGATGCTAGAGGACGTGGAGAAACCCGAGGTCGAGGTCGGAGAGGACATCATCAGGGTCCGGGACGTGAAGAAGTACTACTACTCCATCGAAAGGGGCCTGGTCAAGGCCGTCGACGGGGCCAGCCTCGACGTCAAGGAGAAGGAGATCTACGGGATAGTTGGTCTGAGCGGTGCGGGTAAGACCACGCTGGCCAAGATAATCGCCGGCATCCTCGAGCCGGACGAAGGAGAGGTCAAGATCAGGATAGGAGACGAGTGGATGGACATGACCGTACCCCAGGAGAGGGCACGCGCCAAGATGTACATCGGGATGCTCCATCAGCAGTACACCCTGTACCCGCACAGGACCGTCTTAGAAAACCTCACGAAGGCCATCGGTCTAGAACTCCCGGACGAGCTCGCCAAGATGAAGGTCCTCCACGTCCTCAAGGCCGTCGGCTTCAGCGAGGAGGAGGCCCAGAGGATCCTCGACAAGTACCCCGACGAGTTGTCCGAGGGTCAAAGGCACAGGGTGGCCCTCGCCCAGGTCCTGATAAGAGAACCCAGGATCCTCATCCTGGACGAGCCCACGGGTACCATGGACCCGATCACCATGAGGAAGGTCGCCAAGTCGATCCTCCACTCGAGGGAAGAGTTGGACCAGACCTACGTGATAGTAACCCACGACATGGACTTCGTCCTCATGGTCTGCGACCGCGCCTCCCTGATGCGTGACGGTAAAATCGTCAAGACGGGCGACCCGGAAGAGATAGTGAAGGAACTGACACCCGAGGAGAAGGAAGAGATGCTCCGGGAGGGCTGAGGATGTCCGTGGAGGAAGGGTGGCCCGATGCCCCCTCCCACGTGTGCAGGGGAGGACCCCCCGAGGCCCTGGCCTTCTGCTGCCCCCCGATAAAACCGTGCCCCATATTCAGGGCCCTCAAGGAGGCGGGGCTCTCCCCCGAGGAGTACGTGAGGAAGAAGAAGGAGTTCGCGGAGAAGACCCCGCTGAAAGCCGGCAGGAACACGTGCTTCGGGAGCCTCGTCTGGTGCTGCAAGGCCTCCAAGCCCTGCCCCCTCAGGGACGCAACCCTGGCCAGGATAGGCATGGACCACGGCGAGTACATGTGGTGGAAGAAGAAACTGGCGGAGTATCTCCTAGGCGAGAAGGACCTCGACGAGATCCTTGAGGAGTACGAGAAAGGCGGGGAGGCCGAGACCGACGAAGAGACCGTGAAGGCCGTGGCCGAGGCCGCCGGTGTGAGCGAAGAAGAGGCTGAGAAGGCCCTGAGAAAGGCAGGCGGCGACCCCGTTAAGGCCGTCAAGATCCTCAAGACGAAGGAGGAAGGCGGTGACTGAACCCTTGGAGGTTACCATCGCTCACATATCCGACCTTCACATCTCGCCCATCCGTAAGAGCTGGGATGAAGACGTGTTCAGCAAAGGCGTGGAAACCGTGAACGAGCTCTCCCCAGACGTCGTCATCGTCACCGGGGACCTGACCGACACGGGGCTCGTCGAGGAGTACAGGCTGGTCCGCGACCTCCTCAAGGACTTCGAAAGTCCCGTCGTCCCCATCCCCGGGAATCACGACGCCAGGAACCTCGGGTGGAAAACCTTCGAGGACTACATCGGCGAGAGGTACAGGAAGGACAGGATATCCAAGGACCTCTACGTCGTCGGCCTGGACTCCTCCGAACCGGACGTCAACTACGGGCAGCTGGGTAGGGAGAGGCTCGAGTGGCTGGAAACCGTCGTCGACGACATACCGGACACGGCCTGCAAGTGCATAGCCATGCACCATCACCTGCTTCCCGTCCCCGGGTCCGGTAGAGAGAGGAACATCCTCGTCGACGCGGGCGAACTCCTGAGCCTCTGCATAAGACACGGCGTCGACATAGTGCTCTGTGGACACAGGCACGTTCCCTTCGCGGCCAAGGTCGAAGACGTCGTAGTCGTGAACGCGGGCACGTTCTCCTCCACGAAGATAAGAGGGTACAGTTTCAACTCCTTCAACATCATCGAGTTCACCGAGGACGAAGTGACAGTCACCCTCAAGGAGATAGAGACCGGGAAGAAAGTCGTACTGGCCAAGTACAGGGTCATGGTGGAGGAAGGGCAGTACAAACTGGTTAGGGAAAAAACCACAGCGAACGGGCACATCTTCGAGCGTTAGAGTATCACGTCCAAGCCCGCGCCCCGTATCCTCTCCAAGGCCCTCTCGTACTCACGCACCAACTTCTTCCCGGTCTCCGTGAGGACCGCCCTACCCCCGCCCGAACCTCCCCTCTCGGTCACGACCACGGGCTCACCCACGACCTCCTCTATCGCCCTCACGCTCCTCCGCGCGTACTCGTACGACCAACCCACCCTCTCGGCCGCGCCCTTCAGGGTCCCCTCCTCGTCGACGGCCTTCAACAGCCTGTACCTACCCGGACCGACCACGGGACGCCCATCCACCCGAAGTATCGGTTTTACCGCCACATCCAGCCTCAAAGGGTACCGGACCCCGTCACAGGTAAGCCTCCAGGATATCCTCGGGACACCACTTCCTCGCGGACTTCCGTATCTTCCTACGACCGATCCACGACAGCAACTTGATGGCCGCCCTGATGAAAGGACCGTGCCTGTTGCTTTGAGAATACTCCCGATACAACTCCGGCAACCACCGTAAGTCGTGGGAAACACACCTTAATATAACCTCCCAGTGAGCATCAGTTAGCTTGTCCGGCGTGAAGAAATCGTAATCCTTCAACCTCGACTCACCGATGGGAACGAAGAACAACGGTACTATGAAACTCTTGTACGGCTTCAACCTATCCAGCAACTCGGCCGTCATCATAAGATCGTCCTCGGTTTCACCGGGCAGACCCAGTATGAGCGTACCGCACGGTATCCACCCGTGATCGTTCATTATACCGAAGGCCTGCTCCACGACGTCGGGCCACTCCGTCACCTTGAACGGTGCCACCTTACCAGGCATATGCATGGCCATCAACCTGGGGCTGCCCGTCTCGACACCGACCTGAGCCCCGACCCAGGGGACGCGGTCACCGATACCGATTATGTCGGACAGCTCGCCCAGTTTCTCCCCGAAACAGCACACCGAAGCCAAAGCCACGTGACTCACGCTGATGCCCTCACATCCCTCGACGGACATCACCGCCTCGAACAACTCGATCACCTTGTCCGGCTCGGGCTCCGGCGTCTCCGCACCGTACCTGAGCACGTCCTCCGAGTGCAACAAGACCGTCTTCTTCGAACCCTTGGTAACGTTGACGCGAACGTCTTCGAGGATCTTCGACAGCGGGAAACTCCTCTGAACCCTCATATCGGGGCTGCAGAACTTGCACCCACGACCGCACCCGCGCGCTATCTCGACGATGGCGTTCGTCGTCGGGTTGACTATGTTCGGCACGTCCTCCGCGTCGACGGGCCGTCCCCTCACGATCTCAGGACCTCGATCCCCCTCCTCGATCCTCCTCACCACGTCCCCGACCACGTACTCCCCCTCGCCTATGACCAGGAAGTCTATCCCGTAATCCGTGTACACGTCCGTCAACTGCCAGGCGCCCGGTCCCCCGGCGAACACGCCGAACCCGTGCTCGTCCTTCAACCTCGATATCCTCTCCATGAGGTTCTCGAAGCACACCTTCATGTAGGCGGGCTTGCCCGAGAACGACGTGAAGGTCGTCGTCGCCGGCCCCATGCCCAGCGGATCGATCTCGCTGACACCCACGGCCACGGTATCCTCGTCGATCGCCTTCTCCACCGCGTCCGGGTGCGCGACTATCACGTCGTAACCCTCGCGCCTGAGCTGGGCCTCGATCCTCCTCACTCCCATGGGGGCCTCCGAGATCTCCCCGGTCTCCTCATCGTAGTCCACGCTGGGACAGAACACCTTGAAGTACAACCAGTCCGGGATGATCCCCCGCGGGACACAGGCGCTGAAACCCATGAACATGCCGCCGTGGTAGTTGCTGGCCAGGGTCCTATCCATGGTGAGGACAACCTCGGCCAACGCGTCACCCCCTACCGTGTTAAGGGAAGAACACCGATACTGAAAAGTGAGACATCCGACTTAAAGCGTCTAGATCCCTCGCGACGACCTCGTCCGGGTACCAGAGTCTCTCACCGGCCAAAACCCCGACGTCCGTCAGCCCCTCCCTCTCCAGCGCCTCCACCACCGCCGCCGGCTCCACCTTCCCGTACAACACCGCCGTGACCCTACCGTCCTTGACATTCCGCACGACCTCGTCCACATCCTCCTCCGAGTGAAGGTTCACGTGCGCCTCGACCTCGTGGAAACCCATGCACTCCCTGGCCAATAGCGCCTGAAGCGAAGAAACCCCCGGGACAACCTCGGCATCGTGGAAAATGCAGGCCAGCTTCCCGACCCCCATGTACAGCGGATCACCCCTGGCCAGCACGACGGTCCTTCTCCCGAGCTCGGCGGCCTCGTCCAACACGTCCCTGACGGACCCATCCCACGTCAGCACCTCCTTCCCCGACAGGTCCACCTCGAACTCGACCCGCATACCGTCGATCTCCCTCAGCATCGACTCGCTGCTCACCACCACGTCCGCCTCCTCTATCCTCCTCAATCCCTCCACCGTCAGGAAGAGCCTGGGGTTCGGTCCCACCCCGACTACCTCCAAGCGATCACCCCGGGGTGGATCACGGTGACCTCATCATCGGTAAACCCATCGATACACTGCGAAGGGTGTCCCGGCGCCCGCGACCCCGAGGGCACGCACCATCCGACCCTCGAACTAACCCACGAATGCCCGTACAGTTGCGTTCACTGCTACGCAAGGAGAACACGCCCGCCGGAACCCGGCCTGTACGGCGACCCGTCCGACTCGCCCGCGGTCACCGTGTCCCAGTACGGTGAGCCCACGACCATCGGCGAACCACTCCTCGAGGTCCCGGCCGCCCTCAGAGGGCTGGGGTTTCGCAGGATCGACCTACAGACACGGGGTTACGCCATCGACCTAGCCGAAGAACTAGCCGACGCGTTCGACCTGGTGATGGTGAGCCTCGACGTGACAGATCCGGAGACACACCTGAAAGTACACGGGAAAGACATCGATAGAACGTTGAAATTCCTGAGAACGGCCTCGGGAGGAACCGCCAAGGTGATCCTT
Source organism: Methanopyri archaeon (assembly GCA_013154335.1). Lineage (GTDB taxonomy): Archaea > JAADCQ01 > Methanopyri > Methanopyrales > Methanopyraceae > Methanopyrus. The sequence continues at coordinate 4,881 of JAADCQ010000052.1, read as the reverse complement.
AGGACGGTGTACCTCCCGGGCCTGAACGACGACATGCCCGATCTCATAGAGGAGGAAGGGATTCACGTGGACGAGGTGTTCGTCCAACCGTTGATACCGTTCCCGGGCGTCGTGGAGGAACTGAAACGATACGGTCTCGAAGAAGGGTGGGACGTGCCCGGGAGGATCCTGAGGTTCGCCGAGAGGTTGTCCGACGTGGCCCCTAGGGTGGGACTACCCGCCTGCTGGCTGGACAGCCTCGAAGCCCTCAAGGGGTACATGGAGGAGGAACTAGGGTTCGTGGACTTGAACTCCGTCAGGTACCGTCCGGAACCTGGGGACCCGGTACCCAGGAGGGACAGAACACCGCTCGAAGAGCTACCCGGATTCGAGGACATCATCGAGCGCCTCTAGAAACCTCCTATCGTCCTCGAGGGTACCCGTGGAAACCCTGACGTACACGGGGTCTATGCCGGCGAAGTTGGAACAGTCCCTGATTATAACACCCCGCTTGAGCATTTCCTCGGTGAACGTCGAGGAATCCATCCCTGTACCGGACACGTCGACGAACACGTAGTTGGCCTCCGAAGGGAACACCCTCACACCCTCCCTTTTCCTCAACTCATCTTCGAGGAACTCCCTACTCTTCACCACCAACTCGACGGTTTCACGCACGTAATCCACGTCCCTCAGGGCGGCGGCGGCAGCGGCGGCACTCGGTCTCGTCAGGCTGAACACCGGTTTTATCCTGAGGAGATCCCTGACTATCGAGGGATCGGTCACGCAGTAGCCCACCCTAGCGCCGGCCAACCCCAAGGCCTTGGAACACGTCCTCAGGACCAACACGTTGTCGTACTCGAGCGCCAACGGGGTCAGATCCTCGGAGGCGAACTCCACGTACGCGTGGTCCAACAGCAACACACCGTCCCTGAGTTCCTCGGCCACGTCCCTGACCACGCGCTCCTCGACCGTGGTGCCGGTGGGGTTGTTCGGCGTACACAGGTACACAACCCTGGCCCCGTCGAGCGCCTCGAAGACGGAGTCTTCGTCCAACTCGAAGTCACGGTCCGGGTCGAACCTGCCCCTCCTGACCTCCGCCCCGCAGGCCTTCGCGCATATCTCGTACTGCGTGAACGTGGGGACGGGGATCACCACCGGATCACCCGGGTCGACGTAAGCCCTCGTCAGTAGATCGATGATCTCGTCCGCGCCGTCTCCTCCTATCAGGACGTTCTCCCTGGTCGCTTCCACGGGCTTCCCGGCGGGGTAGGGCGGGTCCCTCAGGTACTCAAGGACGGCATCGAAAAGGTCGTCGGGGGCGACGGGCTCCGGGTACTCGTGGATCCTCTCCAACTCCCTCCTTGCGGCCTCCACGGCCTTGGGCGAGGGACCGAGGGGGTTCTCGTTCGAACCCAACTTCACGATCTCGTCCGGGTCGAAACCGTAGCGACGCGCCACCTCCTCCCTGGACCTCCCCGGCACGTAGGGCTCCAGTTCCCTCAGTCTCTCGCTGACACGGACGGGCAACCTCGTACGCATCCCCCTCAGTGAGGGACCAGAAACGCTATCCACACGGCCGTTATACCCGCGATGAATATGGCGTCGAACGTTCCGGCTCCCCCTATGCTGAGGACGGGCGCCCCGGCCCACCTTATCGCCTTCCTGAGGTTCATCACGTCGGCCCCGATCAGCGTTCCCAGAGTACCGCCCACGTACGCCACGCTCGCCGCCCCACCGTGAGGACAGGACACCACGGCCACCACGGCCGCGACGAGGGCCGGTAGGAACACCGGTACCGCGATCCCCACGCCCGGCACGACCCTAGCCGTCAAGTACGATACGATCGCCGTGACCGCGGTATCCAGCGCGTACTGGGGCCACAACCACGGGTGCTTGGCCATCAGGTAGCCGGACACGGCCACCGGGATCAGGCAACCCCCTAGGTTCACGGCGATCGTGATCTCCTCGCTGACCTCCGGGCCGAAGGGGATCGCTGGGAACACGACCCTCGCGAGACCCTCCACGGGTGTCTCCACCTCGACCTCCACGCGTCTCTTCACCTTCTTGATAGGGATGTTGACGAGGCTCCCGATTATCGACGCCAGCGCGAGGGCCAACGCCACCTTCGGGCTGAGACCCAGCGCCTTGAAGAACCCGGGGATACTGACGAAGTACAGCATCTGGAAGAACAAGGACGCCAACCATATTATAAACAGGAAAAGCATGAACGGTGCCGCGCTAGGCCTCCCCATGACCTCACCGTTCAAACGATCACCCCGGTCGAGGACATCGTCACCGACACGGCCCGGATTTAACCGGATCGGTGACCAGGGGGGCCCGGCGTGGAGGACTACGACCCCTCACGCGTGGAACCCGCGTGCGTGAAGAGGTGGATGGAGGAGGAGAAGTACAAGTTCAAGGGTGACGGCGAGAAACCCACCTTCATCATAGACACCCCTCCACCGTACCCCACAGGAGAACTCCACATGGGTCACGTCCTCAACTGGACCTACATGGACGTGGTGGCCAGGTACAAGAGGATGAGAGGCTACGACGTCTTCTTCCCACAGGGATGGGACTGCCACGGGTTACCAACCGAGGTGAAGGTCGAGGAGATCCACGGCATAACCAAGCGCGACGTCCCCAGGGACGAGTTCAGGCGCCTCTGCGAGGAACTCACGCTCGAGAACATCAAACGCATGCGCCGACAGCTGATAGACCTCGGCTGCTCCATCGACTGGTGGACCGAGTGCATAAACTTCGAGAACGAGGAACTCCGAGGCCTCGGTTCCTACGTGACCATGGACCCCGACTACATCAGACGCAGCCAGTACGGGTTCCTGGAACTACTCGAGAAGGGCTACGCGTACCGGGAGGAACACCCCGTCAACTGGTGCCCCAGGTGCGAGACCGCCATCGCCTTCGCCGAGGTCGAGTACGTCACCCGCGAGACGTACCTCAACCACATCGAGTTCGAGGTCGCGGACGGGGACGGGGAGAAAGTCGTCATAGCCACCACCAGACCCGAACTCCTCCCCGCGTGCGTGGCCGTGGCGGTTCACCCCGACGACGAGAGGTACGAGCACCTCGTAGGCGGTAAGCTGATCGTCCCCCTCCACGAGGAGTTCGGCGAAAGGGACGTCCCCTGGGAGGTCCCCGTGATAGCGGACGAGGACGTGGACCCCGAGTTCGGTACCGGTATCGTGATGATCTGTACGTTCGGCGACAAGCAGGACGTGACGTGGGTGAAGAGGCACGACCTCCCCGTGGTCAAGGCCATAGACGAGAGGGGCCGCATGACCGAGGTGGCCGGTAGGTTCGCCGGGATGCCCGTCGAGGAGGCCAGGGCCGCCATCGTCGAGGCACTGAAGGAGAAGGGTTACCTCGTGAAGAGGGAGAAGATAACGCAGAACGTCGGCGTGTGTTGGAGGTGCAAGACACCGATAGAGATCCTGGTCAAGGAACAGTGGTTCGTCAAGGTGAGGGACCTGGCCGACGAGATCCGCCGCGCCGCCGCCGAGATGGAGTGGATCCCCGACCACATGAGGAAGAGGCTGGAGGACTGGATAGAGAGCATGGACTGGGACTGGTGCATCTCCAGGCAGAGGATCTTCGCCACCCCCATACCCGTGTGGTACTGCGAGGAATGCGGCGCCGTGATACCCGCCGACCCCGAGGACCTACCCGTCGACCCGACGTCCGACGAACCACCCGTGGACGAGTGCCCCGAGTGCGGATGCGACAGGTTCGTCCCCGAGACCGACGTCATGGACACGTGGATGGACAGCTCCATCACACCGCTCGTGATAACCGGGTGGCCGGACGAGGAACCCGACCTGCCCGTGGACCTCAGGCCCCAAGGACACGACATCATCAGGACATGGCTTTACTACACCGTGGTCAGATCCCTCATCCACGCCGGGGAACGACCCTTCGAGCAGGTCCTCATCAACGGGATGGTGTTCGGCGAGGACGGACACAAGATGAGCAAGTCCCGCGGCAACGTCGTCGAACCAACCGAGGTCATAGAGGAGTACGGGGCCGACGCCCTACGCTACTGGGCCGTATCCTCGGGATCACCGGGCTCCGACGTTCAGTACATGACCAAGACCATCAAGAGAGGCTACAGGTTCGCCAAGAAGGTATGGAACGTCTGCAGACTCGCCTCCGAGTTCATCGAGGACGCCCCCGGCCTGGAGGACGTCGAAGAGGACCTATCCCCCGCCGATAGATGGATACTCTCCAGGTACAACCGCCTCGTCGAGGAGGTGACGGAACACCTGGAGAACTACAGGTTCAACGACGCCATCAAGGCGATCGAGGTGTTCGCCTGGGAGGAACTCGCCGACGACTACGTCGAGATGGCCAAGCTCCGCCTCTACAGGCCCGAGGAGTTCGGGAAGGAGTCCCACGAGGCCGCTAGGGCCACCCTCGCCACGGTTCTTGACGGCCTCCTCAGGATGCTGGCACCCTTCATGCCGTTCGTAACGGATGAACTCTACATCAAGATCTTCGGATCCAGCGTACACGACGCGGAGTGGCCGGAGCCCGAGGAGAGGTACGTGGACGAGGACGCCGAGCGTGTGGGTGAGATCCTCAGGAACATCGTCGGCGTGGTGAGGAAGGCCAAGACGGACGCGGGACTGAGGATGGGTGCGGAGTTCGAGGGCATCACCGTGTACGTCGAGGACGAGGACCTCGCCCTCGAGATAGAGAGGGCCGAGGCCGACCTGAAGAGCGCCACCAGAGCCGAGGAGGTGGTCGTCGAGACCGGGGAGGCCGAGCTGGAGAGGGTACCGGTGGAAGTTGAACCCAGGATGGATGTGATCGGGCCGAGGTTTAGGGAGTTGGCCGGTGAGGTGATGAGGCTCGTGGAGGAGCGGGGCGAGGAGATCGCCCGAG
>JAADCQ010000033.1 GCA_013154335.1 Methanopyri archaeon | reverse complement strand
GGGGACGTGGTCGAGGAGGAGCTGGAGAAGATAGCCGTCGAGAGGGATCTCCCCGAGACCGAGTTGGCGTTCTACGGGGACGAGAAGAGGTTCGACTTCGACGCCGAGGTCCTGGACGTGGTCGAGGCGGGGGACGGTACCTGGGTCGTGCTCGACGAGACGTACTTCTATCCGGAGGGTGGTGGTCAGGAGGCGGATCAAGGCGTCATGAGGTGGGACGGTGGCGAAGCGGAGGTCGTTGACGTCAAGAAGGCCAGAGGCGTGGTGTTCCACAGGATCGAGGGCGACGTTCCGAAGCCCGGTACCATCGTGGAGTGCGAGGTGGACGCGGACAGGAGGCTCAGGCTCATGAGGAACCACACGGCCACGCACCTCGTCCTGGAGGCGGCCCGTAGGGTCTTGGGCGATCACGTCTGGCAGGCCGGTGCCCATAAGTCCCCCGACGAGGCGAGGTTGGACGTCACGCACCACAAGAGGATAACCGACGAGGAGTTGCGCCGGATCGAGAGGATGGTCAACGAGGTGGTCATGGAGAACAGGAGGATCAACAAGTCCTTCATGGATAGGATGGAAGCCGAGGAGAAGTACGGGTTCGAACTGTATCAGGGTGGCGTGGTGCCCGGGAAAGAGATCAGGGTCGTGGAGGTGGAAGGCTGGAACGTCCAGGCCTGCGCCGGTACCCACTGCGACAGGACGGGAGAGTTGGGTCTCGTCAAGATAATAGGGAGGGAGAGCGTTCAGGACGGTGTCGAGAGGATAAGGTTCGCCGCAGGTGAGGCGGCCCTCGAGAGGCTTTGGGAGCTGGAGGATACCCTGAGGGAGGCTTGCGACGTCCTGCGGGTCGGCCCGAAGGAGCTTCCCAGGACCGTGAGGAGGTTCTTCGAGGAGTGGAAGGAGCAGAAGAAGAGGATAGAGGAACTCGAGTCGGAGCTCGCGGAAGCCGAGGTGAAGGCCGCCGCGGCCGAAGCCGAGGAGGTGGACGGCCTTAGGTTCGCGCTGGTGGAACTGGAAGGCGTGGACGTGGGTTCCGTGGCGAGCGTCGTCGAGGACGTCGTCTCGGAGAACCCGGACCTGGTCCTGGTCGTTAAGATACCGTCGGACGGTTCCTGCTCCGTCGTCGTGGGAGCGGGGGAGGAGGCACCCTCGGCCGTCGAGTTGATGAGAGAGATAGGGAAGGTGATATCCGGCGGCGGAGGCGGTGACGATACCGTCGCTCAAGGGGGCGGTAGGGACCCGGACGCCCTCACGGAGGACGTGATCAGGGAGATTCTGAGCGGTTCAACCGGTCGCTGAGGGCCTCACGCGCCAGCCTCCCAACCTCTTCACCGTCCAACCCCGGCGCGACCTCCGGGCTCGCGTACACCCTGACCTTCACCTCCCCCCATCTGGCCTTCTCTTTCAACGCCGACACCACCTCGGAGACCTCGGACAGCGGTTTCAACCCCTTGGAAGTCCGTATCAGTATGCCCTCGGAACCGGGCTCGTAAGGTATTATCCTGGAACAGTCCAGGAGTACCGAACGATCGTCCCCGGCGACGGTCTCGGATATCTCCTCCGCGACCGCGAAGAGGTCCTCCACGCTCGGCTCGTCCTCCAGGGTGACCGTGGCCACGCACTTGTAGAGCTCCCTGTCCCGGAGCATGGTCACGAGTTCCGTCGGCACGTCACCGGCCTCGGACAGGGTGACGAGAAGCCCCACGTCGTCCCAGTTCAGGAGATCCTCCATCGATCCGGTGTCGGTGTCGACCTTGCGGAGGAACCCCAAGTCCAACTCTCCGTCCTCGGCGGCGACAGTGGCCGCCTTCAGGAGCATCGTGTCCGCGGCCCTGCAGGTCCTGTGAAAGTACACGGCCCTGTACATGTGGTACCTAGCCACGAGGACGGACTCGGCCGCCTCCAACCCCTTGAGGGAGACCACGACGGCCCCCGACCCGTCGCCCTTCGGGATCTCCACGGTGTGAAGGAGCCTGTCCACCTCGATGACACCGTACGCCACGCCGGTATGAAGGGAATCCCTCTCCAGGTAATCCAACCTATCGACGCCGAGCTCGCCGGCTATGAGTTCGTGTAAAACCGACGTCCAACCGGACCCGCCCCCGAAAGCCACCTCGAGCACGGACTCGGGATCCGTGACCCCCGCCTCCTCCAAAGCCACGCGAGCCACCTTCCTCCCCACGTCTTCGTGGTCCATCCCGACGGTGATCTCCAGGAGCGGCTCTAGGACGTGGGAGAACGGGGGATGACCGACGTCGTGTACGAGACCGGCCGCCCCCAGCACCTCCGCCACGTAACGACGCTGAAACCTCCCTAAGTCCTCCCTCTCGCTCATCGCGTCCCATTGAACCTCCAGAAGCCTGTCGCACAGGTGTTTCACACCGAGGCTATGCTCGAACCTGGTGTGTACCGCACCCGGGTACACCAGATCCGCGAGTCCCAGCTGTCTCACCCTTCTCAACCTCTGGAGGTACGGCGAGTCCATCAGGTCGAGTAGGGACCCCTCGACCTCAACGAACCCGTGAACCGGTATCCTCACCAGTTTGCCCACCGGACAGCACCTCCCTGACCGCCTCGACGATCCCCAGGTACCGGGGGTCCCTCGTGGTTCTCTCCACGACCCGAAGCCTCTCCTCGCACCTCTCAGCGTGCCCCGGGTCCAGGTGAACCCTCGTCAACTCCACCAGCGCGTCGACGAGCGCCCCTTCCGCCCTGACCACGGCCCTGGGTCTTGGATGGAGTAGACCGGCGTGAACCGGGGTCAGCTTGAACACCGCCGGTTCTCCCTCTTCGACGTCGAAAACCTCGAACACGACGAACGCGCGCGTGTCCTCCACGACCTTCACGTCTTCCTCCACTTCCTCCAGCTCGACGTCTTCCAGCAGGGTTCGGGCCAGCGTGATGGGGTCGACCACGCAAACTGTCAACATCTTGGAGTCCAGGACGTTCGCGTACGTCTTGGAACCCGGGTACAGATGGACCTCCGGGGTCTCTTCGAACGTTCTCAGCCCTACCGGGGCGGCGTTGGGACCCTCGGGACCGTCGGTGACCGCCACGACCTCGTTCACCGACTTGGGTTCGATCCCGTAGAACCTCAACGGGACGGAGAGAGGATCCTTACGCACGCGTTCGGCCATCTCCTTGGCCTCCTCGACGTTGGAGACGTCGAACAACTCGGGGAGTGATAACACCCTGGCCAGGTACGGGTTCATGGTCTCAACCCCAGAAGGACAGCGTAACCCAGGGCCGCCGCTACGATATCGGCCGTGGATCCGGGGTTGATGCCCTTGGAGTGCAGTTCCTCGTCGAGATCGTGAAGAGCCGGATGATCCGTAACGGGATCGTCCCCCGCCGCCTCCAGAACCGCGGCCGCCGCCTCCGAGACGTCGAGGGCCACCTTGAGACCGTGCTTCCTCCAGATCAGGGTATCGGGGTACTTGGCGAGCTCCTCGAGGAAGAGCCTGACGGTGACCTCGTTCACATCCCCCCACTCATCCATGAGTTCCAACGCCCGACGCCCGGCCTCGAGGGTACGAGGTAAGCCCTCCGTCCAATCCTTGGCCACCGCGTCGCGGTGGGCCGCCGCCTCGAGGGCCTCGTACATCGTGACGTTCACGGACTCGGGGTCCGACTCGGATACATCTGGAGCGTTTCCACCCCTGACCCTCCGCATCCCGCCGGCCCCGGCCCTTCTCACGGCCCTGTACAGCTCGACGGCGTCGGTGACCGTGGTCGATCTGGCGATATCGATGGCTTCCCTTCTCACGTCCCTGGGGTCGAGGGAGGAGGCCCTGACGACGGCGGGGGCCAGGAGCGTGTCCAGCATGAGGATCCCCAGGTTGGTGTTACCCCCGGTGTGAACCTCCACGCTCCTGTCGACGGCCTCCCTGAGGAGGGCACCCACGGGTACCCTGCCCGGTTCCGTGGCCGCGCGGGCCGCCTTCTCGAGGACGGGTTGAGCCGCGGCGGCGCTGGCCAGGAAGTGTTCGAACCGGGTGTCGGGGAAATCCCGGGTTCTGTGCACGTTCCCGGGTTTCGGGTACCCGGAGACCTCCAACAGGGCCCCGATGGTCAGCGCGGTGGCAACCTCGTCGGGTTTCACCACAGCCATACCACGGCGTACCCCGTTAAGGTACCGACGATGAACCCTCCTATCACGTCCGTCGGGTAATGAGCCCTCGACACGACCCTGGCCACGGCGACCGCGACGGTGAGGGCCGACAGGAACACCGTGGCCTTGAAGAATCCCTCGTGGTGAACTATCGGGACCAAGGAGGCTACCCTGGCGGTATGGGTGCTAGGGAAGGAATACCCCCAAGGTTTCCTCCCCGCCCTCTCGGGTCTCGGACGACCCACGAGGATCTTCAACCCCTCGCTCACGGCCATGCTCGCCGCCAGGGCCGCCAGCATCCTAAGGCCCAACCCTCTGTCGTAGAGGAGGGCGACGAGACCGCACGCCGGGAACAGAACCCACCCGCTCAACACCATGCCGATGAACTCGGAGGGAGCCGGGGGCTCTTTCGGCATCATCTCGACTATCCTACGGTCGAACTCGGAGAGTCTCCTCAGGATCCCTCCGACAACCACCCGACCACCTCCGGGGCGAAGTATGTCAGGATGATATCCGCCCCGGCCCGCTTGATCGACGTGAGGGTCTCGAGGACGGCGGCCTTCTCGTCGATGTACCCCTCGGAAGCTGCGGCCTTGATCATCGAGTATTCACCGCTCACCTGATAGGCCGCGATAGGATGATCGAACCTACGCCTCGCCTCCCTGATCACGTCCAGGTAGGGAAGGGCGGGCTTCACCATCAAGATGTCGGCCCCTTCCTCCACGTCCAACTCCATCTCCATCATCGCCTGCCGCAGACACCTAGGATCCATCTGGTACGTGCTTCTATCACCGAACTCCGGGGCGGACTCCGCAGCCTCCCTGAAGGGACCGTAGAAAGCGCTGTGGTACTTGGCCGCGTATGACATTATTAGAACATCGTCGAACCCCTCCTCCTCCAACCTTTCCCGTATAACCCCAACCCTACCGTCCATCATGTCCGACGGCGCCACGACGTCGGCGCCGGCCTCCGCGTGGGACAGGGCCACCTCCGCCAGCACCTCGAGCGTCGGATCGTTCAGGATCTTACCCGTGTCCTCGTCGACTATACCGCAGTGACCGTGGGTCGTGTACTGACACAGGCACACGTCCGTTATCACGACGACCTCGTCGCCGTACTCGTCCTTGAGGGCCCTGACGGCCCTTTGAACCACACCCTCCGGGTCCGCCGCCGATCTACCCTCCGGGTCCTTCTTCTCGGGCACCCCGAACAGGATGAAGGCCTTCAAGCCCTTGTCCAGGAGCTTTCCCACCTCCTCGATCAACGACCCCACGGAATGATACCTTTGCCCCGGCATCGAATCGATCTCGTCCCTTCTACCATCCTCGCGGACGAACACCGGGTACACCAGGTCCTCCGGTTTCACGTCGGTCTCGGCCACGAGGTCCCTGATGGCCTCGCTCTTCCGGTACCTCCTCATCCTGGTCCTCGGGAACTCCACCCGAGCCACCCCCGACCGTAACGAGGGCCGGATCTGCTAAAAGCGGAGCAGAGGATCGATGCTACCTTATCCGTGCAAGGTGATAACAAGTGGTATTGAAACCGCGAAACGTAACGGTGAACATGTTTTGCCCGTTTCGGTCCCTCCTATGTTACGAAGGGGAAACCCGGGTGTTCTCGGTTCCGAGCCCCGGTGACCCTGAATCGACCTCGGAACTCCTGCGGAGGCTCGAAGACGTTCTGGACCACGTGGATAGGGTCTACCTCGGACTCCCCCAGGGCGGAACAGGGAGGGCCACAGTCAGGGCCGTTGACGAGGCGGACGTGGCGGAGGTGGCGGAAGTGTGCGACTCACACGGGGTGGACGTCGAAGTCGTCATCAACCCCCTGTGTACCGTGCACATCACGTGCGACAAGTCCGCGTTCCGTGCCTTCGAGGCCACCCTCGGCGCGCTGGACGACGCCGGTGTCGAACATCTGGTTCTCTCCGATCCCATGACCGTGGAGACGGCCGCGGAGATGGGTTTTCACGTCTCCGTGTCGTGCGTGGCACACGTGAACGAACCGGGTAAGGCCGAGAGGTTCGCGGAACTAGGCGCCTCCGAGGTGACCGTGGACACCGCCGTCAACAGGCGCCTCGACGTCGTTTCCGAGATCGCGGACGTCATCGACGTGAGGGTGATAGTGAACGAGGGTTGTCTGAGGTACTGTCCGTACAGGCTTTTCCACCTGTGCGAGTTCTCCCACGCCAGCAGGGGTGACGTGACCGTCGAGGACGATCCCTACTTCGTGAGGTGTATCTCCGAACGCCTGGACGATCCCGCGGAGATCGTGCGGTCACCGTTCGTGAGGCCCGAGGATCTGGACGAGTACGAGGGGATAGGCGTCAGCGCCTTCAAGATCGCGGGCAGGGCCAATTCGGTCGCCTGGATCGAGAGGGCCGTACGCGCCTACATCGAAGGCGGGTACGAGGGTAACCTCCTCGACGTGCTGGACTGTCCCACCGTGCTGAGACACCTGGTGTACCTCGATAACTCCGCGTTGGACGGGGCCTTACGCGAGGGCTGGTCCTCGTGTAGGGGTGACTGTGAGAGGTGCGGGTTCTGCTCCGAGTTGGCCCGAAGGGCCGTCAGGTTCCTCGGGGGTCTGAAGGATGCCGTTGGATCCGGCGAGACTGGTGGAGTTGAGGCGTGAGGCCGAGCGGAGGTTCTCGGAAACGTTGGCGAAGCCCGTCGGTGTCCTCCAACTCACGGTGTTCGCGATGCCGTGCGGATGTACCGGGGTCTCCCTCGAGGTGAGGAACGTGGTGAGGGAGGACGTGGAGGTGTTCGGGCCCAGGATGAAGGGGATAGTGGACGAAGTCGTGAGGGAGGTCCTCGGGGAGGCTCCGGACGTGAGGTACGCCCGCACATCCCCGACGGGTGTGGATGTCGTCAGCATAGCGGGGAGGTTGACGTGTGAGGGTTGTCGCGACGAGATCCCCAGCGCGGCGGATCTGATCACGTTTTGAATGAGGCGGCCGGGGGAGCGCAGGGAGCGGCACGATGGAGCTGGTGGTGCTGACGTCGGGGGATGAGAGGGCGGCCAGCGATGCCCTGTCCCTCGCCACCAAACTCGGTCTTCAGGGCGTGAGGGAGGTCACGGATCCGGAGGAGGTGCCGGAGGAGCCTTCCGTCGTTCTGATAGGCACGGGAGGTACGGAGGACCTCATCGAGGAGACGCTGGAGAGGTGCCCGGCCGTTCTTCTTCTGCACTGGGATCTCTACAATTCGCTGGCCGCCGCCTTGGAGGTGGGGGCGGAGACCGTTCACGCGGGGGACGCGACCGAGGCCGTCGAGGCGTTCAAGAGGTTGGTGGGCTCCCGGGTCCTGGTCTTCGAGGGGAAGTGCGGTTGGATCAGGGCCGAGGATCCACGGGATTTACCCTACCTGGACACCGTTGAGATGTCACTCGACGTGCTGGACCTCGTGGATCCGTGCGACGTGAGGGGGATCCTGAGGGAAGCCGGCGTGGACGTGAAGGGGCTCGACGACGAGTTCCTCGATCTCGCGGGTAGGCTCGAGAGCGCCATCAGGGAGGAGGGTGTGGACCACGTCACCGGGGACTGTTTCGCGATGTACGAGGAGTTCGGGGCCGTCCCCTGTCTGTACTTCGCCGCGAGGGTCGGGGTCGGGTTCACATGCGAGGGGGACTCGGTGGCGCTGGTGACCGATCTGCTCAGGCCCCCGGAGCCCGACGTGAGATCGTTCATGGGGAACGTGGTGGACGTGTCGTGGCCGAGGGTGCTCCTGGCACACTGCGCGTGTCCCCTCGAGCTGGGCGAGGATTTCGAGGTCGTGAACCACATGGAAACGGGCGGGCCCCACGCGGTTAGGGTGAAGGTCAGGAGGGGGAGGGCGGTCCTGGCTAGGTATCCCGGTACCGTCGTCGGCTGCGAGGTGACGGGAGAGCCCGACGATTGGACGGACAGGCGTTGTGCCACGCAGGTGGAGGTGGTCGTGGACGAGGAGTTCGAACCCGAGGGTAACCATCACAGGCTCTACTACGGGGCGGACAGAGAGGTGATGGAAAGGACGTTCAGGGCCGTCCACCTGAACCCCGAGCCCCAACGCCGCTAAACCCTAAGTCTCACCTCGGCAGCTCCGCGGGCGGGCCAACTTGAAGTACATCGTGGTGACGGGCGGCGTCGTGTCGGGCATCGGGAAGGGGATCACGACCGCGTCGATAGGCAGGCTGTTGAGGGCCAGGGGCGTCGAGGTGACCGCTATCAAGATCGACCCGTACATCAACGTGGACGCCGGCACCATGAACCCCTTCCAGCACGGTGAAGTCTTCGTCACCGAGGACGGGGCCGAGACGGACCTCGATCTCGGTCACTACGAGAGGTTCATGGACGTGACACTGTCCGGCGCCCACAACATCACCACGGGCAAGATCTACTCGCGGGTCATAGAGAAGGAGAGGCGGGGCGACTACCTCGGTGAGACCGTTCAGGTGATCCCGCACGTGACGGACGAGATCAAGGAGTGGATCAGGACCGTCGGCAGGACCAGCGGTGCCGACGTGGTCCTCGTGGAGATAGGGGGGACCGTCGGGGACATCGAGGGGATGCCCTTCTACGAGGCCGTGAGACAACTCCAACTGGAAGAAGGCAGAGAGAACGTGATGTTCGTCCACACCACCTACGTCCCCTACCTCCGGGCCGCGCAGGAGCTGAAGACGAAGCCCACGCAACACAGCGTGAAGGAGCTGAGAAGCCTCGGTATCCAGCCGGACGCGATAGTGTGTAGGTCCGAGAAACCCCTGGATCCTGGCGTCGTTAGGAAGATCTCCCTGTACACGAACGTCCCCAAGAGAGCCGTCGTGGACGCCCACGACGTGGAGATAGTGTACGAGGTACCCCTGCTGTTCGAGGAGCAAGGGTTCGGGGATTACATCTGCGAGAGGCTCGGCATCGACGCCGGGGAACCGGATCACTCGGAGTGGGAGGAGTTCGTCGAGGCGGTACGGGAAGCCGAGGACGAGGTCACGATAGCAGTGGTGGGTAAGTACGTGGACCTCCCGGACGCGTACATCAGCATAAGGGAAGCGTTCACGCACGCCGGGGCGGCCCTGGGGGTGAGGGTCGACGTCAGGTGGGTGGACTCCGAAGCCCTTGAAGCGGGCGAGGATTCCGCGTGGGAGGAAGTGAGGGAGGCCGATGGGATACTGGTTCCAGGTGGTTTCGGGAAGAGGGGGACCGAGGGGAAGGTAATGGCGATAAGGTACGCGAGGGAGAACGACGTCCCGTTCCTGGGTATATGTCTCGGTTTCCAGTTGGCGGTGGTGGAGTACGCGAGGAACGTCTTGGGTTGGGAGGACGCTCACAGCACGGAGTTCGACCCGGAGACCAAGCACCCCGTCATCGACCTGTTGCCCGAGCAGAGGGGCGTGGACAGGAAAGGGGGCACCATGAGGCTCGGGGCGGAGCCGGTGTTGTTCGAGGAGGGGAGTCTACTTCGGGAGCTCTACGGTAGGGAGGTCGCCCTCGAGCGCCACAGGCACAGGTACGAGGTGAACCCGGAGTTCCTACCCGAGTTGGAGGAGGGCGGGCTGAGGTTCTCGGGCAGATCGCCCGACGGTAGGATGGAAGCCTTGGAACTCGACGACCACCCGTACTTCGTCGGGACGCAGTTTCACCCCGAGTTCAAGTCACGACCGAACGACCCGTCCCCACCGTTCATAGGTCTAGTTTCGGCGGCCGCCGGGAAACGACCCTCCTGAAGGCTTCCGACACGTCCGGACCCGGCTCGAAGTACACGGCGGCCGCCTCCCTGTGCCCACCGCCACGCCCACCGAGTTCGGATGCCAGCTCCCTGGCGACGACACCCGCGTCCACGCTCCCGTCGCTCCTGAAGCTCACTTTGACGTAACCGCACGGTTTCGGGGTTTCGTTATAGACGGCGACCAACCTCATCCCTTCATCGTCCAGGAGACGTAGGGCCAGGATCCCCTCCACGTCGAACCCCGAGGCCACCGTGGCCAGCCCGCACCCCGCGCCGAAGTCCTCCACCTCGGCCTCGGACATGAGTCGCTCCGTCTCCCTCCTCACCTCCATCCTGCACCTGGACAGCTCGGGATCCTCGAGGACGTCCTTCGGGGTCTCGGCCTCCGATATCACCTCGAGTGCTATCCTAGCCCCCTCGTCGAACATGACCCTTCTCGCCGCGTTCACGTGGGCGGCAACGTTCTGCAGCAGGTTCAATCTTCCGTGTCCTCCGCGTAGGTAAACGGGATCCACGCTACCCTTCAACGTCTCGAACACCGGACCCCGGGCCATGTTGTCCCCGAAGGCGCCCACCAAGGATACCCAAGGTCTGAACCGTCTCCCCGCCAGGTGTGCCAGCATCCCGGCCAGGGCGGAGGCTGAAGCGTCACCGAGCGTGGGTACCACGTGGGGGTTGACGACGGCGGCGGCACGGGGTTCCCCGTCGGGTGGATGATGATCGACGATCACCACCCTATCCGGTTCAGGACACCCGGCCGGTGGGGATAGGTCGACCGTGACGACGAGATCGTGCGATCGAAGGGCCTCCTCCATCATGTCGGGAGGGACGCCGTACATGCCCCCGGGAGGGAAGAGAACCTCGCTGACGTCGAAGGCCTCCCGGAGCGTAGCGGCCCCGGCGACGCCATCGGCGTCTATATCGGCGATCACGCAGATGTCGTCGGAACCCTCCAGGAACTCGACGGCCTTCCTGACCTCCCTCACGTGCTCTACCCCTCCATGGCCCGGAGGAGTCTCCTGAGGTAGGCCTCCACGGCCTCGCCGTCCTCACCTTCCAAAACCGTATCGGCGGCCGCCTTGGCCGCCGGGGTCGCGTTACCCGGGGCCACCCCCTCGCCCGCGACCTCTAGCATGGGGACGTCGTTATCCCCGTCCCCGAGGGCCACCACATCGTCGGTGTCGATACCCAACGCGTCGCAGGCCACCTCGACGCCCAGCCCTTTGTTCGCCGTCTTGGTCTTGATGTGGTAGGCGAAGCCCGTGTCCACGACCTCCACGCTGTCCGAGTAACCCGATTCCTCGAGCAGCTCGAGTATCCTGTCGAGGGGAACGTCCCTGTAGACGGCTATCTCCGTCCTCCGCATGGATTCAGGCTCGGTCCTCCTCAATCCCAACTCCTCTTCGGCGATCTCGTAGAACTCCCTCACGGCCCTCACTTCCTCCTCGGGCGGTGTTTCCACGATCTTACCGTCGACGACGACCACGCCACCGTTCTCCGCTATCAACGGCCCTTCCAGCCCGAGGAGTATGGCCGCCGACTCGGTGTAGTAGAGGGTGTTCCCGGTGGCGAGTCCGACGGGGATGAGACGGTTAATCTCCCTGAGCACCCGGACGCAGCCGAGGTGAACCGCCCTGTCGGGTCCGGTTATCGTGCCGTCGATGTCCGTGACGATCATTCGAACGTTCAAGGGGGCGGCACTCCCGTGAGGTTGTGCCTGGTCTTGGCGGAGTCCGAGTTGGAACTGATACCGCCGAAGCTACGGGGTCACCCCCACGTGAAACGGTGGGCGAAGAGGCGTGGGAAGAAACCGGGGGAATGCCTCCTCCTCTCGGTGAAGCACCACGTGGCCATGAGGGAGAAGAGGCTACCGGACAGGGACAGGCGCGGAAGGCCGGACATAGTCCACACGTCACTGCTGTTCGCGCTCGACTCACCGGCCTCGAGGGAGAACAGGATGGACGTGTACGTTCACACCAGGCACGACGTGTTGATCTGGTTCAGGGGCGACGTCAGGTTGCCCAGGGATCAGTACAGGTTCTACGGGCTGATGGAGCAGGTGCTCAAGGAGGGACAGGCCCCGCCGGATTCCGACGAACCCCTGATCGAGGTGCTGGACGTGAGCGTGTGGGACGTCCTCGAGTCGAACGACGTGAACGTGCTGTTCTCCGAGAGGGGCGATCGCGTGGAACCCTACGGTTACCTAGCCGGGATAGCGGACGCGGGCGTCGACAGGCTCGGCGTGATAGTGGGAGGGTTCCCGAAGGGAGACTTCTCCGAGGATTTCTACGAGGTGGCGGACGACGTGGTGAGGATCTACGACGAGCCGCTGTCGGCGTGGACCGTGGTCGCGCACGTGGTCTCGGCGTTCGAGTCCGTCACGGGGATAGTCTAATCCTCCTTCACCTTCATGCCCTCGACTATCTCCTTAGGGATCGTTATCTCGTCGCCCTCCTCGACGTTCCCCTCGGATATCTGCATCGCCAGCCACGTGTTCAACGCGGTACAGATGTGGATCGGTTCGACCCCTAGCTCCATGGCCTTCTCCGCGATCAGCTCCGCGATCTCCTCCTTGTTCCTCAACTTCACGTTGTAGGTCTCCTCAAGCACGGTTAAATGGGTCAAGGCCTGTGACTTCATACGGAACCCAACCCCCGGTCCTGAGGTTCCACCGATCCCAGGGGATGGTTAGTGCTTGATCGCCTGCGCCGGGATCACGCACAAGGAGGCCGACGTTAAAACCTTGGAGGAGGCCAGGTTCGAGTCCGAGGACGCCGCCGCGGAACTGAAGGAATCCCTCGACCTCGACGGTTGCGTGATCCTGCAGACGTGCAACAGGGTGGAGGTGTACGGGTCCGGCGTGGACGATCCCGAGATCCTTAGGGAGGCCGTGCATCCCAAAGCCTGGGTCAAGACCGGACGGGAGGCCGTGGAGCACCTGTTCCGCGTCGCCTGCGGTCTCGAATCCATGATGGTAGGCGAGACCGAGATCCTCAGACAGGTGAAGGAAGCCTACGATAGGGCCGCCGAGTTGGGAACGCTCGATCCCGTCCTCAAGACCGTGTTCCGGAGGGCCATATCCCTGGGCAAGCGCGCCAGAACCGAGACCGCGATCAGCGAGGGCGCCGTCTCGATAGGATCGGCCGCGGTGGAACTGGCCGAGCGGGTCCTCGGGGACCTCTCCGACAAGACCGTGCTCGTGGTAGGGGCCGGGGAGATGGGTAAGACAGTGACCAAGGCGCTGGCGGACAGGGGGGTCAGCGGGATACTCGTCGCCAACAGGACCTACGAGAGGGCCGTCAAGCTCGCGAAGGAGCTGGGCGGTAAGGCGGTGAGGTTCGACGAGCTCGTGGATCACCTGGCCGAGGCCGACGTCGTCGTGTCCGCCACCGCGGCGCCGCACCCTGTTATAACCGTGGACCAAGTCGAGGAGGCCCTGTCCAAGAGGGAGAAGGAGGGGAAGCTGCTCATCGTGGACATAGCGAACCCTAGGGACGTGGAAGAGGGGGTCGGGGATCTCCCTGGGGTTGTCGTCAAGACCATCGACGATCTCAGGGAGATAGCCAGGGAAAACCTGGAGAGGAGGAGGTCCGAGATACCGAAGGTCGAGAGGATGATCGAGGAGGAGCTGGACAAGGTCGAGAAGGACCTCAGGAGGATCGAGAGGAGGGCGTTGCTGGGTCAGATAGCCGAGGCGCTGGATCGACTGAAGCAGAAGGAGCTCGAAAGGGCCCTCAACAGGCTCAGGGCGACGAAGGACCCGGAGACCGTGTTGAAGGACTTCGCGGAGGCTTACACGAAGAGGTTGATCAGCGCGTTGCTCCCGGCCGTCGAGGACATGCCGGAGGACACCGCCAGGGAGCTGGCCGAGCGGATAGCTCACCGGGCGTAGGGACAAAGGTCGGAAACGGGGCAGGAGGAACAGTCGGGCGATCTGGACCTGCAGACGTCCCTGCCGAACTGTATGAGGGCCAGGTGGGCCCTCCCTCTGGAACCCTTCGGAACGTTATCGTGAACCGCCTCCTGGATCGCCGTGTAGGACGTGGAATCCGTCAGCCCCAACCTCGTGACCACGCGCCTGACGTGGGTATCAACGGGGCAGATATCCCTACCTCCGGCGAACAGGAGGGTTACGTCCGCCGTCTTCATCCCGACACCTGGGAGGGACGTTAGAACACGGCGCGCCTCGTCGAGCGGGTACTCCCTGACGACTTCCTCCAGGTCTATCCCCTCCTCCAGTATCCTCTCGCACACGCCGACGATGGCCCTGGCCTTCTGCCTGTACAGGCCCGCCACCCTGATGACCTCCTCGACCTCCTCGACGCCGGCCCGGACCACGTCCTCGGGTCCGGAGAACCGGGAGAAGAACCTTCGAGCGGCCTCATCCGTTAGGACATCGCGCGTTCTCTGGGACAGTATGGTCCTGATCAGGGTCTCGAAGGGATCGTGTTCCCTCTCGAGTCTCTCCATGATAGGGTGATCCCGGTATTCGTCCAGGATAATCAAGAGGGGATTGGCGGTCACCAGGCCACCCCCGACGTTTCGAGTAGCGAAACGTTTACTTTGGGCCCCGTTATTGGCGTGACGGGATCCGGACCCGCCCGCGGGCCGCCGCCACCGGGGTGGTCCCCGGGCCGGACTTCAGATCCGGCGCGCCCGACGGCGGGCGCGGGGTTCAATTCCCCGCGGCGGCCGCCAGTCCCGGTATCGTTACGACCATCGAAACGTTCCCCAGGGGACTCGCCGATGGAAAGGGACCTCAGTAGACAGGAGCTGACCGCGGAAACCCTGGTGTTGTGGGAAAAGACCAGGATGTCCCTGAGGAACTGCATAAAACGGGTCATGCGCTCCCACGGTGTCGAAGACCACAAGGTATGGGGCACGGTGCACGCCTACGCGTTCGAGATAGTGAAGCTACTCGGAACGATCGACGCGTTGATAGACCACGTGACGAAGGGTTCCAGCACCAGGGAGATGCATCCCTGGGTCAGGAATCCCCTCCGCGTGGCCACGTACGAGATGAAGTGGAGGGACCTCAAACCCGCCATAGCCACCAGCGAGGCGGTGAGGATAATCTCGGAGCGCGTGGGGGACGGCCCGGCGAGGTTCGCGAACGCCGTGCTCTACGACGTGGAGGAAGTCACCCTCGAAGAAGTCCTCGAGAAGGCTGAGGACGAGATCGAACGCCTCTCCATCGAATACTCCCACCCCACGTGGTACGTGAAACACCTCCTGGACCTCTTGGGCAGGGACGAACTCATCGAGTTGATGAAAGCGAACAACGAGGAACCGGTCAGGTACCTCAGGGTGAACGCGCACCTGAAGGATCCGGACGCCGTGATCCTGGCGCTGGAGAGGGAAGGCGTCGTGGTGGAGGAGGATCCCCACGTCCCGCTGATCCTTAGGGTGGTGGAGTGGAACGTTCCCCCCGTGCGCACCGAACCCTACAGGCGCGGATGGGTGACGTACCAGGACAAGGCCTCGGCTGCCGCCGCCTACGCCCTGGCACCAGAGCCCGGGGAAAGGGTGTTGGACGCGTGCTCGGCCCCGGGCAACAAAGCCGCGTACGTGTACGCCTACACGTGCGGGGAGGTCGAACTGACGTGCGTGGATATCAACCCCAGGAGGATCGAGGAGATGAAGAGGAACTTCAAGAGGTGGGGTGTTGAAGCCGAGGTGGTGAGAGCGGACGCGGCCAGGCTGAAGGGGGTTCTGAACGGGGGTTTCGACGCGGCTCTCGTGGACCCACCGTGTTCGTCCTCCGGGTCCTACAACAGGACGCCCGAGGCCAAGTGGACGGTGAAGTGGAGACACGTGCGTAGGTACGCGGAGGGACAACTCAGGATACTACGGGGCGTCGCGGATCTAAAACCCGGCAGGATGGTCTACTCGACTTGCTCCGTCACCGTGCCGGAGAACGAGGACGTTGTTCACAGGTTCCTCTCGCACGAAGACACCTATTCGACGCGAAAACCGGACGTCCCCGTGGGGTCCCCGGGGTTCGATCGGTGGATGGACAGGCGTTACCGTCACCACCGTCACATGATCAGGTTGTGGCCTCACAGGCACATGACGGAAGGGTTCTGCGTCACACTCCTGGAGGGGGGGTGAGCATGCACCCGCTCCTGTGGCTGATCATGGCCACGGTGTGCCTACTCATGGCGACGGTGTCGTTCCTGTCGGCGTTGGCCGTCGAGGGGGTGGTGAGCTCCGAGACGTATTTCCTGGTGGCGGACCTGCTCGTGTGCGCGGCGGCGATATACTGCGGTGTCTCCGGTGGTCCGTTCACATCCCTCATACCTAAGGTCGGGCTCGTGGTATCGTTAATAGCGGCCTCCGTTCACGTGTTATCGACGTGGTTGAGAGGTACTTTCAAGTTCCTCTTCGGTAACAAGTCGCCCGAGCCCGATCCGCTTCACGCGTTCTTCGTGCGCGTCCTCAGACCCTTTGGGATAGAGGGGAAAGTGGATCCCGCCGAGGTGGAGGTGTGCGGGCGTGTTTTGGAGCTCGTCAGGGAGCGATGGGAGGGATGAAGAAGACCTGAGCAACATGGGACCCGTGTCCGCGTTGCTGCTGTTCGTCGGGGGTAGGCTCGCGCCCAACTCCAGGGTTTGGAGGGAGTACGGGTGTCCCGTGGTTCACCTCGGGTGGGGCCTGTTCGTGGCGGGATTGGAGGTGGTAGGTGAGTTCCCGAAGGAGGCCGCGGAGGTGGGTACCTCCGGGATCAGGTACATCAACGCGTACGGGTTGAGGAGACTGTGTCACTTCGACACCAGGGCCGCGGAGGAGATCCTGTGGTCGGCCAGGAAGAACCCGGAGGAGGCCCACCACGAGGCGCTCAGGGCATCCTCGCCGGATATGAGGGAGTACGCGGCGATGCTGGCGGACTTCGCCGAGGAGAACCCGAGGCTGATGGCCGAGACCTTGGAGGACATAGTCGAGGCCATCAAGGAGAGGAGGATACTGTACAGATCACCGGCGATAAGGTACGCGATGGAGAGGCTCGGTTTCCTGGAAGAGGAGGGTTGGTTGAAGATACCGGATGTTAAAAGCTGGCTCGGGAGCGTCGTGGACGGCGTGAAGAACGTGATACCGATATTCGGCGGCGATTAAGTTGGCACGTCGATCTTCGTCGGGTCCGGCACCTCCAGCCCGAGCTCCTTGGCGAGCTCCTTGTACCTGTTCCTGATGGTGACCTCGGTCACGCCCGATACCTTCGCGACCTCGGGCTGGGTGCGCCTGCACGTGCGAAGCTTCTCGTTGAGCTCCCTCTCCAGCTCCTTCTTCTCCTCCTCGGACTCGGCCTCCTCCATCTTCTTCTTGTACTCCTCGATGTACTCCTTCGCCTTCAGCAGCCCTGCCAGGTACAGGGCCGCGCCCGCGAGACCCGCCGGGTTCCTACTGACGGTGAGGCCCTTCTTCTCGGCCTTCTTCAGGATCTCCCTCGCCAGCATCTCCACCTCCTCGCTGACGCCCAGTTCGGAGGCGAACCTCGACAGGTACTGCTTCGGATCCGGTGCCGGCATCCTCTCGTTGAGGTGTCTGAGCAGCACCCTGTGGGTCCTGTTCAGTTCCTTCGGGGTGATGCCGAAGAGCTCCGCGATCTCCTTGATGGTGCGCGGGTGCCTCCTCTTCTTACACGCCATGAACAGGGCCGCGGCCGCGGTGTTCTCTATGGATCTCCCCCTGACGAGGTCCTTCTCCACGGCCTTCCTGTAGATGCGGATGGCCTCGTCGGCCACGGACTCCGGGATGTTGGCCTGGGAGCACACCTTATCGATCAAGTCGACGGCCGACTGGATGTTCCTGGACACGGGATCGTTCGAGATCCACCTGGCCCACCTCTTGAGCCTCCTGAACCTCCAGTCCGTGAGCTTCCTACCGTGCGTGTCACGGTCGTCGATCACGGTGTCGCCCAGCAGGTACGGGTTCCTCTCGGAGATGGGTGCTCCGGTCCTCTCCCTACGCGTGCGTTGATCCGCGTTGAAGGCCCTCCACTCGGGCCCGTAATCGATTAAGTAGTCCACCACGGTGCCGCAGTCCTGACACACGAGCTCCCCGTGTTTGTCATCCCGGACGATGTTGGTACTACCACACTTGGGGCAGGTCCTCTGGTCCGGCTCGGTGTACACCATAAGGAGCCGTCCCCCCCTTTCGCGATCACCCCCGAACCCCGGGAGTCCGACGACTCCGGGGAACGTGGGCGTGAATCGGAAACACCTTCGCTTGATTTTCTCCGAAGAGCTTAAATAATTTATGGGAGTCGGGCGCCGCCCTCCTCCCCCTCCTCGACCTCCGGCTCGGGCGACGGCGCCAAACCCACGACCGCCAACGCCGTACACGCGATCAAAGCCAACCTGTCCGTCAAAGGCGTCGCGAGACCCACGGCGTGACACACCACCGTCGCCCCGACCACGTAAACGACACCGTGAACCGCGGCCGACCTCCAACCCGGATCCGGCTCCGAACCCCCACGCCTGAACGCGTGGATCACGACCACCGCGGCCATGATCAGTATCAAAAGCTCGAAGAACGGATCCACCAGGTACTCCTCGATCATCACGCTACTCAACGCACGTCCCCCAGCTCCTCGGACAACACGGAAACGAACCTATCGTAACCGAAACGCTCCGCGTCGGAAGTCAAAAGGTTGAACCTCAACTCACGCTCCACCCCACCGTACCCCAAGGCCGTGATCGTCATCATACCGTGGTCCTTCAACAACTTCAGAGCGACCTCCACATCGTCCCAAGAGCCCCTCAGAACGACCCCCGCGCCCGTCTCCTCGACCTCAGCGTCCAGGACGTCCCGAAGGGCACCCGCCACCTCCGGCACGGCCTCGTACCTCCTCCTAAGGGCCTCCTCATCGAACGATCGCAACGCGTTCAACACGGCCGCCAAGGTCGGACCGTCCACCGTCCACCCCATCGACTCGCACACGCCACGCACCTCCGACACCACCGACCTGTCACCGATGGCCAACCCCGCCCTCGGACCATCCATCAGCTTGTCACAGCTGGTAACCGTGAGATCGAACCCGTAGGCGGGACCCGGATCCTGCCCGTGAAGCCTTCGAACCCTATCACCCGACGCGTCGTCGAGCACCGTGACCGCCCCGGAACCACCGATCTCCTCGAGGGTATCCTCACTCACCACCCTCCAGGACACGTCGCACCCCGTCACGAAGACGAGGTCGAAGTCCCTCGGATCCGGGTGCTCCCCCTCCTCCACCTCCACCAACTCGGCTCCGACCAACGAGCAAGCCTCCTCGATGGAAGGGTGAGGCCTACCACCCCTCGGGAGAACGTGCAACACCCTCTCAGGCCCGAACGCCAGCGTCACGGCGAAGATCAGAGCCGTCGTCCTGGACGCCACGAACACTGAGGCGTCGGGCGCCTCGAAATGCCGCCTCGCCTCCTCCTCGATCCTCGGCCCTAACAGCGCCTCACACAGGTAGGTGCGAAGCTCGTCCGGCTCCGCCGAAGGATCGGGCCTCGACGCCAGCCCGGTGAAATCGTACACCGGTTTCCCCGCCTCTATCCTCCCCCTCAACACCTCGAGGGCCCTCTCACGCACCACCCTCGAACACCCTCCTGAGCGATCTCTCGAGCACGGGACACGGTTCCTCGCCCGGCCTCCCGCAGTAACCGCACCCGGGACACTCGCTCCTCGCGAACTCCAACGCGGCCTCCTCGGGATCGACCCCACTCCACCTGGATAGAACCCTCTCACCCCACCTAAGCGACTCCTCCGACGCCAACCTTTCGATCTCACCCTCGGGTCGCAACCACCTCCACACGTGCAGCCTCAACCAATCCTCCGGAAGATCATGACGGCGGGAATAATCCTCTAGGAGCTCCACCCATCCCCTCCACATGGACGGAACGAACCTCGACACCCACTCATATTCACCGATCTTCCCGGCTGGACACATGAAACACCCTACCCTGTTAACCCCCCACTCGTAAGCCTCGTTCACGGGTAAACCCTCCAACGCCAATACCATCCATACCTCCAAAGATGAAAAATCGAACACCGGAGCCACGTTCACCTGACCGGGCACCTCCGAACTCCTCCACACGCGACCCCTCCTGGACCTGGCCTCCGACTCGAACCGCCGAACCCCCACCACCGTGTACGACTTGCCGGCGGAACGAACGTAATCCCTCACGGGCTTGAGCTTGGCGACCAAGGTGCACCATCTGTTGTCCCTGGAGGGCGGGAGCAACCTCTCACTCAGGGACGGGATCACATCCTCCCCCGTCTCCTTCACCTCCAGGTCCAACCCCAGGGCGTCGGCGGTTCCTTCCACCGCTTCCACGGTCGACGGGAACTCCATCCCCGTATCCGCGTAGAACGCGTCCACGACGCCCGCTTCGGACGCCACCAGGGCGGCCACGGCGCTATCCTTCCCCCCGGAGACGGAAACGAACGCCGACTCAACGTCCACAACGTCACGTAGGAAATCCACGGCCCCCCGTATCCTACCCTCTAGGTAATCCGAGTGAACGTCGGCCAGCCCTTCCAAGTCGTACCGAAGCCTCCGAGGCTCGGGGTCCTCCACGCTTCCCTTCACCCGCACCACCATCCCCCTACCCCTCCGAAGCGCCTCCTCGGCCCCCTCGACCACCGTACCGAACGCCACCGGTGTATCCCGATGCGTCACCACAACCCACGACCCGGGTTCCAGGTCGTCGTGAGCCACCACCCCCGGAGCGAACAGGTTCTTACCCTCGGAGACTGCCGCCGCCGCGCCCTCGTCGACTTCCACCGACGCTCCTCCTTCCTCCCACAACCTGACAGCGCCCTCCTCCTTCAGAACCACGCCCCACCGTCCGACCGCGGCGTCGTACCTGAGGGCCAGGACGGGCCTGACCGACACCACCTCCTCGAGGACGTCGAACTCGGGGGCCCTGTTCACCCATAGGGGCTCATCCCGGGGAACCACGTCCTTCGGGATGCCCTCCCGCCTCAAGACCTCCCTTACGAACCTCCGTAACGGCTCCCCGAGCGGTCGGACCTCGGCCGGGGGCGCCACCCCGGGGTCCTCGGTCTCCGCACCGCACTCGGGACACTTCGGGAGCGGGGTGAGGAGCCCGCACCTCCGGCACGCCAGCACGGGGGCCTTACCCGGGACGTGACCCCCTATCGAGCCCACGGGCGTACCCCCGATACGCCTCGAGGAATCCCTCGACACCCCTGCCTCGGAGCCTGGCATCGGTGAGCTCCAGGGCCCGCTCGTGTCTGGACGCCAGCGAATCGATCCTAGATTCGACCGCTTTCACATCGCGGCGGAGTCCCTCTAGGGTGAAACGCAGCCTGCCCGGGTGTGTCGAGCCCGCCACAGGCCTCCGTAGGGCGCGCTCCGGGTTGAGTAAGGATCTCAACGCCCTTTCCGGCATCTCCACACCTTCCTCCCTCAGGGCTCGGGCCACGGCCTCGACCGTGTCGGGGTTGAGGGGTATGTCCTCCTCGGCCAGCTTAGCCGTCACCCTGCCGACTATCCTGTGCGCTTCCCTGAACGGTATCCCCTCCTCCCTGGCTATGCCCTCGGCCAGGTCCACGGCCATCACGTGGGACTCCAACACGGTCCTCTCGGCCGCCTCCTCGTCGACGCGTGAGTCCCGGATGGTCCTCGCCAACACCCTGACCGCCAAAGTGAACCTGTCGAAGGCCTCCCACAGGAGCCCGTTGATCACCTGAAGGTCCCTGTCGTAGAACGAGGGTAGATCATCGTTGATCCGTAGGGCGGCGTCCGCCAGCGACTGAACGGCTTTGAGCTCCGCCCTCGCCAGCTCGGCCGCGTCGGGGTTCTTCTTGTGAGGCATGACGGAACTCGTCGAGGAGGTCTCGTCGGGCGGCTCGAGCACACCTACCTCGTCGGAGGATAGGAATATCGTGTCGGTGGCCAAACGTGTGAGGTCCGAGGACACGACCGATAGGGCCGATAGCGCCCACAGCACAGGCCTTCTGAACCCCGTCGCCTCACCGCAGTGCACCGAAGGGCGATCGAACCCGAGCATGATCGCTTCCCAGTGCCTGTCCACCGGTACCGTGGAACCGGTGGCGGCGGAGCACCCGAGCGGGCACTCGTCGGAACCCGGCACTTCGAGCAACACCTTCGCGCCGGAGAGTACGAGGGGCACGTACGAGGAGAGCCAGAACCCCAGGGTGCAAGGTTGGGCCCTCTTCAGGTGGGTGTAAGAGGCTAGGACCACGTCCGCGGTCTCCTCAGCCTTCGACACGAGTGTTTCGGCCAGGTTCAGCAGCGCGGTGCACGACTCGACGATCCTCTCCCTCATCCTTATCCTGACGTCGGTGGCGACCTGGTCGTTCCTGCTCCTGCCCAGCTGGAGCCAACCGGCTTCGTCCCCTATCCTCTCGGATAGGGCGGATTCCACGGCCTCGTGCACGTCCTCGGCGTCGGGGAGGGCCTCGTAACCATCCCTGAGGACCTCGACGAGACCCTCCAGTATCCTGATCGCGGTGTTTTCGTCCAGCTCACCGGCCCTTTCCAGCGCCATCGTATGAACGATCGAGTTCCACACGTCGCAGTGGAATATCTCCCTGTCCTGATCCATGGAGGAGGATAGACGGGCGAAGTAGGGGTCCACGTCCTCGGAGACCCTACCACCGCGGAACCCGCCGGGTCCCCCCAGTGCCAATGTCGTCAACCCCGTTCAGGGTCGGTGGGGGTAACTTCGGTCATCCCCGTGTGCAACGGTAAGCGGTCACCGTTGCGGTCGGGCGGTGCAGCCAGGTCCCTTTCGACTAAAAATCTCCGGTCGCGGGCCGCCCGCTGACTCCGGATCACGATCACGGGTATCCATCGGATCGAACGGGGGAACGCGACGCTGCTACTTGAACTGGCGCTGATACTTATGGTCGCGTTGGTGTTGATCGGTCCCCAGGTGATGGAAGCGATCCACCCGCACACCGAGGCGCACGCCATCAACCACGCCGTCCAGCAGGCCAAGAAGGCGATGGCCGCTCAAGCAGCGGCCGCATCCTCCGGGACCGGTCAACCCGCGCCGCCCCATGAACGGCAGACGTCGTCCTCGTCCACCGGCGAACAGGTCGGTCACTCGACCAAGGTCAAGCACTTCCCGGACTGGTACCCGTGGAAGGACGTGTACCCGGAGCCCATCGAGCAGGAGTACGTGGACAACTGGGACAAGAACCTGGACCCGGAACATATGAGCGACTGGAAGAGACTCGTCGAGGAGATCCTGGGCCCGCCCTCCAAGTGGTGGAAGATGCTGGAGGCGGGCACACCGCTGGGTGAGCTGGTCAAGGAAGCCGCCGAGGACATAGAGTACTGGGTGTCACCCTACGACAACGTCGACCCGCACGGTATCAAGTACGCCCACTACTGCAACACGAGGTACGGCGCCTGGAAGACCCTACAACTGGGGTACGGTAACTGCTGCGACCACGCGCACGTCATGGTCGCCCTGTGCAGGGCCGCCGGTATAGCCGTCAGGTACAGGCACGAGGTGACGTACTTCCCGGACTACGGTACCGAGGATCACGTGTGCGTGGACGTGGGCATCCCGACGGGCGTCTACCTGGGTAAGGACGGTCACTACCACGCCACGGGCGTCAAGTGGGTCAGGATGGACCCGACCAACCCGTACTCCAAGTGCGTCCGGCTCGAGGGCGTTTACGCCAACCTCCCGTTCTAACCCCCTTCCCTCCCCTCCGATGCCTATTTGTCGACGCCCTCCACCCGTCACGGTGGGGCGTCCCGTGACCACGTTCGTGACCCCTAAACTCCGGGTTCCCACCGAAGCGGATATCGAGGTCGAATCCTGGGAGGACATCCTCAAGGTCGCTTCCGAGGTCGAGAAAGGACTTCTTCGCGTCACGATAAGGACCGAGGACGACATCCACGACTGCTTCCTCGTCGTCGATGGGGGCAGGATAGTCGGCGCCTACGTTTACAAGGTCAGAGCGGACGAGGACGCCTTCGGCGACGAGGCCCTCGAGGTCGTGAAGGAGGCCCTCGAGGACGCCGTGTTCGCCATCGTGGACCTGTACGAGTTGAAGCAGGACATATTCGAGCTCGTCGTCGGCATGAACAGGAAGGCGCTCCTCTCCTCCCCCATCGAAGGCGTGGAGGGCGTCGAGGAGGAAGAGGAAGTCCCGGAGGCCGTGGAAGAGGAGGAGGTCGTGACCGAGGTCGTCGAGGAGGTGGAAGAGGAGAAGGAAGAGGAGGAAGGCGGCGGGGCCGAAGATATCCTGGAGCAGCTGGGTATCGACGTTGAATCAATATACGAGTCGGTCGATATGCTCCTGGAGGATTACTTCGAGGAAGAGGATCCTGTAGACGATTTCAAGCGTATGTTGATGGCGTTAGGGGCCAGGGATGTTTACTTAACCATAAGGATTCACATCCCTGTCGATACCGATGAGGACATTATTTACGACATGATGGAAGACCTAAAGCACACGCTTTCCGACTTCGCTATAGACGAGTTGGAAATCGTGCCCTCTTTAAGGGAGCGGGAGGCGGCCGTTCTCCGGCTCCAGGACATCGTGAAGCGTATCACCGGGGGATGATCCCTTGGTCAGCGTCAACGAGAACGCCTTCGAGGTCGTGGAGTCGTTCCTGGCCGACGAGGACGAGCTCAACGTGAAGGTGCACGAACTAGAGAACGGGGCCACCGTGATAGACTGCGGCGTGGAAGTCGACGGCGGTATAGACGCCGGCCTGCTGTTCTCCGAGGTGTGCATGGGAGGCCTGGCGAGGGTCGGTCTCGCGGAGTTCAGGACCCATGACGTGACCCTACCTTCGGTGTACGTCCAGACGGATCACCCCGCCGTGTCCACCCTCGCCGCTCAGAAGGCGGGTTGGCAGATAAACGTCGACGATTACTTCGCCATGGGGTCCGGGCCCGCCAGGGCGCTGGCGTTGAAGCCGAAGGAGACCTACGAGGAGATAGGTTACGAGGACGATGCCGACATCGCGATACTGTGCCTGGAGTCCTCGGAGTTACCCGACGAGTCCGTGGCCGAGTACGTGGCGGAGGAATGCGGTGTTGATCCCGAGAACGTGTACCTGTTGGTGGCCCCGACGGCATCGATAGTTGGTTCGGTTCAGGTCTCGGCCAGGGTGGTGGAGACCGGTCTGTACAAGATGCTCGAGGTGTTGGAGTACGACGTGACGAAGGTGAAGTACGCGGCGGGCACGGCCCCGATAGCCCCGGTGGCCGGCGATGATTTCGAGGCGATGGGGAGGACGAACGACGCGATCTTGTACGGCGGTACCGTGTACATGTACGTCGAGGAGGAGGATGAGGACGAGCTGAAGGAGGTCGTGGAGAACCTACCGTCCGAGGCCAGCGAGGATTACGGCAAACCGTTCAAGAAGATCTTCGAGGACGCCGGGGGCGACTTCTACAAGATCGATCCGGGCGTGTTCGCGCCGGCCAAGGTCGTGGTCAACAACCTGGCGACGGGTAACACGTTCACGGCGGGTAGGATCAACCTGGACGTCCTGAAGGAATCCTTCGGGCTCTGAGTTCCCTCCCCCTCCCATGTATTGTTATAATTCTCGTAACGATTCTTGGTTTGGTGGGCCCGCCGGGATTTGAACCCGGGACCTCGGGGTTATCAGCCCCGCGCTCTAACCTGGCTGAGCTGCGGGCCCTTCCCCGCGGCTACCGCCCATCCCCGTCCTCTTTATAGCTTTTGCGGCTCTCCGCCGACCTACGTTGACACTCTATGAAGTCGAGCCTCCTCCTCGCGGACTTCAGCAGTATCTCCTTCATCAACGGGGAGAGCTCTATCTCACCCTTCCTTGCGAGGGCCATTATCTCGGCCAAGGCCCTATCCACTTGGCTCGGGCCCGTCGACACAACCCGCGCCCCCGGGATACGATATAGTTACGTATCTCGTAACGATTCTTGGTTTGGTGGACCCGCCGGGATTTGAACCCGGGGCCACGGCCGCGCCAAGGCCGCGCTCTGCCAGGCTGAGCTGCGGGCCCTCCGTCCGTATCCCCCGCTAACGAAACCCCAATTATAAAGATTACCCCAAACTCATCACGGGTGAACGAACTTCAGAACCAACCACACCAAGGCCGCCATCACGGCCACCACCGCCAACCCCCGCAGCGCCATCATCGGCCTCATGACCAACGCCAGCATGGCGCCCGTTCCCATGCCCCCCAGGTGCCCGACGTGGGCCACGTTCGTGACCAATCCCCACTTGACCAGCAAGACCACGAACAGGGTGTACAAGACCGCGAACAAGGCCAAGGGCACCGGGATCAGGAAGAAGAACATGATCGACAGCGGTCTCAACATCGTCATACACCCGATGAGACCGAAGATCGCCGCGGAAGCCCCCACCACCGGCTCGAACGGCGTGAACGCGATCTGAAGGAGACCGCCCGCCACACCGGACGCGAAATACACCAGGTACCACTCGAACCTGGAGAGTATCTCCTCCAAAGCCCTACCGAACGTCACCAACCCCAACATGTTCATCGCCAAGTGGAGCAGGTTGGCGTGGAGGAACATGTACGTGATCAAGCACAAGGGATTCCTCTCCAGGTTCGGCAAGCTCAACCCGAACTCGTGGACAACATCGGGGCGAATAGTGAGACCGGGACCCACCGTGAGGAAGAACGCCCCTACGTTGGCCAACAGTAACAAGGTACTCGGTCTCAAGGTGGGGGCGACCCCGCGATGGATAGAGATGAGACCCTCCGCGTTCTGGACGATCTAGGCGTCGACGCCAGGTACGTCACCGTCACCCCGGGCAAGATCTACCCGTTGAACCCCAGGAGGGCAAAGCTAACGTCCTCTAGGATCGAGGAGCTGAAGGCTGAAGGCGTGAAGGTGGTCCGATCTAAGGTACTCGAAAAGATTTCCTCCAGGGTTCATTCCACGGTCACCGAACACGGGCTGTTCCAACCCAAGGAACGTGTCGTTTTAGGGCTCAGCGGGGGCAAGGACAGTCTCACGTGCGCTCTGATCATGGAACCCCTCTCGAGGAGGCTCGGCCTAGAGGTCAAGGCGGTGCTGGTAGAGACCAGGCTGCAGGGAGAGCCGGTGTGGGGCGAGGAGGGGTCTAAGATCTGCCGGGATATCGCCGACGCCCTAGGGTTCGATTTCGAGTACGTGAAACCGGAGGAAGACGTGGGGGAACTGGCCGAGGAAAACGACGAGTCCCCGTGCCTGATATGCTCCCTGCTGAGGAGGAGGGAGTTGAGGAGGTTCGCCCCCAAGATCGTCCTCGGCCACACGTTGGACGATCTCGTCACCACGGCGCTGGTGTCGGCGGTGAAAGGGGAAGGGTTTGACGTCCTCTCCCCAGTGGACGAGCTGGAAGGGATGCGCTCCGATTACGTCGACTTCGACTTCCCCCCCACCACGGTGGTGAGACCCCTGCTACGGGTACCGGAGGTTTGGACAGAGAGGGTTCCCGAGGAGACCGGGCTCCCCGTGTTCGAGGCTGATTGCCCGTACTCGAAGAGGTACGCCACCACCTTACGAGGGAGGGTCCATCACGCGCTGGAGTGGATGGCGCTGGAGGTGGGCATCGACAGGGAGGAACTCCTGGACAGGTTCCACGCCTCCCTGGAGAAGGGAACCGGCTGAATCTCCCTTCCCGCGGTAATCGTTATGATCTTCGTAACGATTTCGGGTTTGGTGCGGGGGCCGGGATTTGAACCCGGGACGGCCCTACGGCCACGGGATCCTAAGTCCCGCCCCTTTGACCAGGCTCGGGCGCCCCCGCGTCCTCCGCGTGTTCTCCCCAGGACCCCTCTAATAAACGTTACTCCACGATCCTGACGAGGTCCAATCTGATCTTCCTCACGGGAGGCTCGTAACCCCTCCAATCCATGTCGTAGGGGACGATCTTCGGAGGCGTCTTGTCGACCTCGTAGTACAGGAGCGCCTCGAACGGCGGCTTACCCTCCGGCCATATTTCACCTTTCTTAACATCTTCCATCACTACCTTAGTTATAACCTTACCGTTAGGATACCTGTGCCAAAACTTAATCCACTGCTGGTACTGAGCCAAAGTCAAACCGTACACGGCGAACAAGGGGCCTGCTGCGTCATCCGCTAAGAACACCCCTAACAAAAGAGTGTACGCAACTCCAAACCTGAATATAACATGTATCATGGATATATATGGAATGACAGCAACTCGCTCTTTCAGCCTTTCCGTGTCATGGGACACCAGCAGCATGCACACCGGTAACAAAATTAAGTATACCCATGTCATTATAGCCGAGTTAACGTTTGCAGTTGGCATCCACTCGCTGACATTCCCTATTAAATGGAGTATCAAACCAGGTCTGTGGTACGTGAGGAGACCATGAGACGCGCTCCAATTCACCGACGGGATGAAAACGGCCGTCGCACCCCCCGCCACGAACATGCCCCAAAGTTCCAGCATGGCCAGTCTTTTCTCCCTCGGCGTGTCCGGTATCAGCACGAACAACAAGGGTACAGGCAGCACCTCCAGCCATCCGTCGTAACACACGCCGGTGAGTAATCCCAGCACGTA
>JAADCQ010000075.1 GCA_013154335.1 Methanopyri archaeon | reverse complement strand
CGGTTCACGGTTCCGCGCCCGACATCGCGGGCAAGGGCATAGCAAACCCCATGGCGGCCATCCTCTCCGCCGCCATGATGCTCGAATGGCTCGGGGAGAAGGAGGCGGCCAGGGCCGTGGAGAAGGGCGTGGCGGCCGCGATATCCGAGGGTGTCGTCACGCCGGATCTCGGTGGTGAGGCCGGTACCATGGAGGTGGCGGGGTTCGTGAGGGAGAAGGCCTTGGAGGTCTTCGAGGGCTAGCCTCCCCCTCCGCCCGGTGGCATGGCGTTCCCCTGCGATGCGGGCGCGGAGGACGTTCCCGATGACGGTTGGGAGGTTCCGCCGCCTCCGCCCCCGCCTCCTCCGAACACGTCGTGCACGTGCACCTTGGAGGCCAGGTTGAGCGGGTTGATGGGGTGCGGTTTCCTGTGTTCTAGTTCCGGGGGCATCTTGAACTTCTGAGCCTCCTTGGCGGCTTGGACCTGGCTCTTCAGGGGTGTGGTCGTGAGGACGCCCGCCCCGAAGCCGAGGAGGAACCCCACCGTTATGACCGCCGTGACGATTATTCTCGACGACGTCACACGCCTCGCACCCCGGGTGTTCGTCGATGATCCCCGTCAAAGTAACGATCGGAGCCCTGGGGGCGGCAGAGGCCGCCGGATCCGGTGACGTGGTCGTGATCGTGGATATAGTGAACACGTCCTCCGCGGCGGAGGTCGTGAGGAGGGAGGGCGCCGTGGGTGTCGTGGGGGCCGCCCCGGACAGCGCTTACGAGGCCTTGGAGAGGGGGTACGCGAAGTACCCCTTCGCCGTGAGGGAGGGAGTCGATCCCGTGGAGAGGGGTAGGGAGGCGGCGAGGTTGGCGTCGGAGGAGGACGCGGAGCTGGTGCTGGTGGTGGACGGTGGGGAGGACAACGCTTCCATGGCCCTCAAGGGTGTCGAGGAGGAGGGCGTGGAGGTCTCGGAGACCGTGCCGAACGCGGGTCCCAGGGTCAAGGACGTGGTGGATCCGAGGGGGAAGGTGTTCCTGTTCGTGACCGCGACCGGGGGCACCCTGTACGACGTGGCCCGGACCCACGGCGCCCCCTACGTCACGTTCGGTACGGTCGTGAGGAGGTCCTTGATAAGGGAGTGCGCGGAGAGGGTCGTGGACAGGGCCGAGCGCGAGGGCTCGGGTATAACCGTGGTGGTGTCCTCGATCTTCGCCCCCGAGGATCTGGACGCGGGGGCCAGGATATTCGAGGAGATATGCAAGGTACTCACCGAGAGGGCTTGTGAGGTCAGGTTCGAGGACCTCGTCAGCAGGCACTTCTGAGGGGTAACCCGGCCTTGGGTAAGTACGTGGATAGGTACCCGGACGAGAGGGGTTACTTCGGGCCTTACGGGGGTAGGTTCGTCCCCGAGACCCTCATGCCCGCCCTCGAGGAGTTGGAGGAGGCGTTCGAGGAGGTCAGGGAGGACGAGGAGTTCTGGGAGGAATTGGACGTCCTGTACAGGAAGTACGCCGGGAGGCCCACGCCGTTGTACCACGCGGCCAACCTATCGAGGGAGCTCGGGGTCAAGGTGTACCTGAAGAGGGAGGACCTCGTGCACGGGGGAGCCCACAAGCTGAACAACACGTTGGGCCAGGCGCTCCTGGCCGACAGGATGGGCAAGGAGAGGATCATCGCGGAGACCGGGGCCGGTCAGCACGGGCTGGCGACGGCCATGGCCGGGGCCGCCATGGGGAAGGAGGTCGAGATCTACATGGGGGCCCTGGACGTCGAGAGGCAGAAGCACAACGTGTTCAGGATGGAACTGATGGGCGCGCGCGTGATCCCGGTCCACACGGGTAGTCAGACGCTGAAGGACGCCATCAACGAGGCGCTCAGGGACTGGATCACCAACCTCGAGACCACGTACTACCTGTTGGGCTCCGTCGTGGGTCCCCACCCATACCCGATGATGGTCAGGGAGTTCCAGCGGGTCATAGGGAGGGAGACCAGGGAGCAGATCCTCGAGGAGGAGGGGGGCCTGCCGGACGCGATAGTCGCCTGCACCGGCGGCGGGAGCAACGCCATCGGTATATTCTACGAGTTCCTGGACGACGAGGAGGTGGCGTTGTACGCGGTGGAAGCCGGTGGGGAGGGGCTCGACACGGACAAGCACTCCGCTTCCCTATGCGCGGGCGAGGTCGGCGTCCTTCACGGTTGCAAGACCAAGGTGCTTCAGGACGAGTACGGGCAGATAAGGACCACGCACAGCATCGCCCCGGGCCTCGACTACCCCGGGGTCGGGCCGGAACTCGCGTTCCTCGCCGACGAGGGGAGGATAACCCCGGACGCGGTCACGGACGAGGAGGCCCTGGAGGGCTTCAAGATGCTGAACAGGACCGAGGGGATACTACCCGCGCTCGAGTCCGCGCACGCCGTGTACTACGTGAAGAAACTGGTGGACGCGGGGGAGCTGGACGAGGGAGACGTCGTCGTTGTCAACCTGTCGGGGCGTGGTGACAAGGACGTGAGGATAGCCGCGGAGGCCCTGGGGGTCGAGTTGGACTAGCCCTTCCTCTTTATCCTGAACTCGCAGACGTCGTCGCCGGCCACCCGACACTTCACCTCCTCGATCTCCACGTCGCCCCCCAACCTGAGCTCCGCCGCCTTCTTGAACAGACCCCTCTCCAGGACGCAGGCCGGGCCCTCACCCAGCTCCTCCTTCAACTCCGGGTTGTTCTCGTAGAACTCGGCCGTGGGGGTCTTCCCCACGGTGACGATGATCTCCTCGGGGTTCTCCTCCCCGCCCACGTACTTTATCTTGATGTCCTCGAAACCCATGCTCTCCAGCAGGCTTATGAAGTCCGACACGTTCTCCGACTTACGGTACAGGATCTCACCTAGTTCCTCGCCCTTCCGCTCGGCCTTGCTCTCCTCCTCCTTCACCGCCTTCAAAACATCCTCCATCAAGCGGGTGACCCCACGTGCGGTTCTTCGAGGGGTTATCGGACAGGGAGAGGGCGGTGTTCGAGGCCGGGATAACGCTCGGGGCGATCTACCACCAGTTCACGGGAACCCCCGTCAACAGGGACAACGTACGCGTCGTGGAGAGGTGCATAGAGGAAGCCGCCTCCCTACAACCCTGCGTCGAAGATGTGGAGGTTTCGATTGAAATACCCGACGGCTCGGAGGACAACTACGGCGGTTACACCGAGGTGAACGGCAGGAACCTCAAGGTGACCGTGATCACGAGGTGCGGGGAATGGAGGGTCAAAGCGAGGCTCGAGTTCATCGAGGAACTCGACTACCCCCTCATGTGGATCGAGGAGATAGAGAGGGTGGAACGTTGACCACCGTCGGGATAGCCGCCGACTTCGACCCGCCTCACAAGGGTCACGAGTACCTGCTCAAGAAAGCCGACGAGATAGGCGACGAGATCGTGGTGTTCCTCAACGCCGACTACACAGCCCACCACACGCCCCCGCTGCTCCCCTACGAACTCAGGAAGGAGATACTCGAGGACCTAGGGGTCGACCGCGTCCTCCCGATCCGAGGCTACCACCAACGCTTCCCCCTCGCCTACTCCGTACCCCCCAGGCTACGCACCATGATCGAAGAAGGCGTGGACGTGATCCTCGACGCCGGCCCGGAGGACCCCGAACGCCTCAGGGAACACGCCGAACGGGTCCTCGCCACCGGGAACCTCTTCTCGATCCCCCAGGACGTGCCCGGAAGGAACGTGGTCAGATGGCTGGCGGCCGCCATGTTCCTGGAGGAAACAACCGGGAAAAGGGTCGAACTCGAACTCGTCCCCGAGCTGGAGGGGTACTCCGGACGGGCGATAAGGACCAGGCTGAGGAAGGAAGGGTACTCCCCGAGGGCCGTGAACGACGTGAAAAGACACCTCCCCGAGGAAACGTTCATAGTCTTGAAACGATACCTAAGGGACGAGAAACCACCCCTGGCCGACCGGGAAGACCTGATCAGAACGGTCAACCGGGCGGCGCCCCACGAGCTCGTGAACGTCCCCCACGTGAGCACGATAGCCGCCAGGGAACTCCTCAAGGGCAGACCCTTCCGATCCGAGAGACAACTCTGGGGCGCCCTCAAGAGGGCCGGGTACGGGTCCGTCCTCACCAGACTCGCCCTCGCCAACATCGAAGCCCGGGTGAAGACCAGGGAGATAACCGACACCGCCTCCCACTGGGTCGCGGAGGGAACCCTTCCACCCGCCCAACACCCCGCCTACTTCTACTCCAGGGACTGGTTCGTGGCCAAACTATCCTCCCAAGGGATCAAGGCCAAGCACGCCCACGAACTCCACAGGAGCGCACGCGACCACGAGGAAGCCGCCGAAGAAGCCAGACGAAGGTACGGCCTGGACCCGGGCGAACCCGACCCCGAACCCGAGATCGGACGCTGCAGGGCCCCGGACGGCACGTACACACCCTCCGTCTCCGAGGACGGCACCCTCACGATCACCGACGGCCGACGCACCCACAAACCCAGACTCACCAGGTTCGGCGCCACCCTCCTCAGGTACGTCCTCGACGACCCCTTCGTGCACGCCGTCGTCGAGGTACGGGCGGGCAAGGCACGCCTAAGGGTACACACGGGGGGTGAACCCCTCGAGGAAGATCGTATTCAAACTGGATAAAAGGAACGTGTACAGCCTCGCCCACGTCCTCGGCGCGGTGGAGAAAGACGCCCCCGACATCACCCACAGGATCGAGGTGACCAGGAACCCCGACCCGGAACCCGGCGACGTCGTGGTCTACTCCTTCAACACGTTCATGGCGCCGAAGGTGTTCGAAGAGATCAAACGACTACCCGAGGACACCGTGAAGATCGCCGGAGGCCCCCACCCCACCGCCAAACCCGACCAATGCCTCGAGGAAGGCTTCGACATCGTCTTCGTGGGCGAGGGCGAGAAGGTCGTACCCGAAGCCCTCCGCGACCTACTCCACCGCGGCGACACCGAGGAGAGACCCGGCGTCTACAAGGGAGAAGGGAAACCCGAACCCGCCCCCAAGGTCCAGAAACTCGAGGAATACCCCCCGTACTCCGAAACGTTCCGCGTGTTCGCCCCCGTCGAGATAACCCGAGGATGCCCCTGGGGATGCGCCTTCTGCCAAGTCTCCTACATGTTCGGCAGGAAACCCAGACACAGACCCATCGAAGACGTCGTCAAATGGGTCAGAAGGGGCGTCGAACTCAGGGACCACACCTTCGCCAGGTTCGTCGCCCCCGACGCCCTCGCCTACGGCTCCCCGGACGGCGTCACGATCAGGGACGACAAGATCGAGAGACTACTCAAAGCCCTCAGATCGATAGAAGGCCTCGAGAAGGTCTTCTTCGGCAGCTTCCCGGCCGAACTCAGACCCGACTCGATAGTCAGGAGCGAGAAAGGCACGGAACTCATCGCCTCCCTCGCCGACAACGAACGCGTGAACATCGGCGCCCAATCCGGCAGCGACAGGATCCTCAAGACCATCCGACGCGGCCACACCGTCGACCACGTGATCGAAGCCGTCGAAAGATGCCTCGAAGCCGGCCTGACACCCGTCGTCGACTTCATCTTCGGACTACCCGGGGAGCAACCGGAGGACCAGGAAGCCTCCGTACGACTCGCCGAGTGGATAATGCGGAAGGGGGGAGAGGTTCGCCTACACCACTTCATGCCGCTCCCGGGCACCCCCCTCGAAGGGAAGGAACCCGCCCCGATCCACCCGAGGATAAGGAGGAAACTGGGCGAATGGACGAGGAAAGGCAAGGCCGAAGGCTCCTGGGGACACCAAGAACACCTCTCCAGGATAGCCGTGAAACTCGCGGAGGGATCCGGGTACTGATACTCTCCCCACCCGACATGTGGCGCCCCGTCGCGGAGGCCATGACCCGCCTCACACGCTTCGCCCGAGAAACCGTAGGCCTCGAGGAGATCGGCCTCGGAACCGTCGAAAACCCCGAGGAATACCTCGCCTGGGCCTCCTCCAAGACCGGACCCGGCGTCGTCGACGACATCTACCTATCCCTCAAAGGCGCCGCCGGCGCCCTCACCGTGAGGATCGACCGCGACGAGTTCCACATAGTCCTCGGCGGGGCCTACCGGGACCGGGACGAGATCGAAGCCGCCCTCGCCCACGAACTCGCCCACATCAAACAACACACGGAAGGCCTCTTCCCCTACGGCCTGAAGTACCCAGCGGGCGCCACCAGGGCCGTCCTCCTACCCCTCGAGATCGGGGCCGAGGAACTCGTACTACGCGAACTCCCCGAGATCGCCCTCACACGCGCACGCATGGCCACCCGAGAAGCCCGACGCTGGGAGAGAACCGGGAACCCAGCCGTCGACCTCGACAACTCACTCGTCTCCGTCCCCATCACCCTCGCGTTCGAAAGGATCGGACTCGACGCCAAGATCCCACAACCCGAGGTCGACGAACCCTACGCGACCGTCAGACGAACCCTCGTCCGGGCCGCCAGGACCACCGACCCGTGGAACAGGAAGGAAGTCGAAGCCTACTGCCGGATGGCCGCGGCCGAGGTCGCCGAACTCCTCACACACCACCCCGAAACACCCCACACGACACCGCACCGGTCATCCCGATGATCCTCCCAACGACCGAATATCAACCGAACGTAAAGGTTTTCTCCGACGCCCCCCCCCGGTCGGCCCGGGGCGAGCGATGCCGAAGCCCGAGTTGGACGACATAGACGAGGTAGCCGACGAGTTCCAAGCCCGAGAACTCCTCGTCACCAACAGACTCGTCCTCGTCGCCCTCTACTCCCGGATAGAAGCCGTCGCAGGACCCAGAGGCCGCGCCATCCCCATCCAAGCCGGCCGCACCATCGCCGAATGGCTCGACGCCCGATCCCTCGACCAAGGCCTCGAACTACTCCACGAACTCACCGGCCTCGACTACGAGACCGACGACGGCACCGTCACGATCACGAACTGCCCCGAATGCCTCGGCCTCAACGCCGAGAAACCCATCTGTTACATCATGTCGGGCTACATCTCCGCCTGCGTGGAAGCCGAGACTGGGAAACCCGTACGGGTCGTCGAAAAGGAATGCAAGGCCAGCGGGGACGAAGCGTGCGTGTTCGAGATAGGAGGCGAGGACACCGGCGAGTTCAGCCTCGTCGACCTCGACGAGTACTGCAGGGAAGCCATCGACGCCGTCCCGAGGAACCTCGACCCCTACCACGTGGCCGCCTTCAAAGTACTCTCCGAACAATCCCTACGCGACGTCCTAGGACCCGCCGAGAGAACCCTATTCTTCCAAGCCGGCAGGGCCTACGCCAGGGCCCTATGGGAAGCCTTCGACAGACCCGACGACCCTAGGGACCTCGTCGAAAAAGCCTCCAAGAGGTTCAGCGCCGCCGACTACGAGCTCGAAGGGGACAGGGCCGTGGCGGACCCCTGCCTCGAATGCGCCGGGGTCATCGGGAACGGCCCCATGTGCCACGCCGTCAGGGGCGCCTTCTCCGAGGTCCTCGACATCTACGGCATCCCCTACAAAGGCATCGAAGAAGCCAGATGCGCCGCCGCCGAAGGCGAACTGATAGGAAGATGCGAGATGAAGATCAGCGGGGTCCTCTGGAAGGCCAAGAAGGTCGTCGACAAGGTCCTCTCCATCGGAAGATGAGGCCCCTCCCCCACCCCCTCAAATCGTTACGAGTATCATAACGATATCAGAACCGGGTTAGAAAATCCAACACTCCGCGTTCCCCACGTTGCATTTTCAACAACATATCGTTGCGTTACATTCTGTTAACTAATTCTCTTGCTAG
>JAADCQ010000046.1 GCA_013154335.1 Methanopyri archaeon | reverse complement strand
ACTCGTTGGGCACCTCTATCGGGCAGACCTCGGCGCAGGCACCGCAGCCCGTGCACGCGTCCTCGTCCACGTACCTCGGCTTCTTCTCGATCGTCACCTCGAAGTTACCGATGTAACCGTCGATCTCCTTGACCTCCGCGTAGGTGATCATCTCTATGTTCGGGTGGTTACCCACCTGCACCATCTTCGGAGCCAAGATTCACATGGCGCAGTCGTCCGTCGGGAACGTCTTCGCCAACCTCGCCATGTTACCGCCGATCGTCGGCTCCTTCTCCACCAGGTACACCTTGAACCCCTGATCCGCCAGGTCCAACGCCGCCTGGATACCCGCGATACCGCCACCGATGATCAGAACGCTGTCCTCCACCTCTACCTCCTTCGTCGGCACGTCCTCCAGCCTCTTGGCCCTCTCGACGGCCGCCCTGATGAGATCCTTTGCCTTCTTCGTCGCCTTCTCCGGCTCCTGCATGTGCACGAACGAACAGTGCTCCCTGATGTTCACCATCTCCATGTAGTAAGGCGACAGACCGGCCGCCTTCACCGCGTTCCTGAACGTGTTCTCGTGGATCTTAGGCGTACACGCCGCCACGACCACCCTGTCCAGATCGTACTCCTTGATGGCCTCCTGGATTATCTCCTGTCCCGGGTCGGCGCAGAAGAACGGGTAGTCCGTGGCGTACACGACGCCCGGCAGGCTCTTGGCGTACTCGACGACCTCCTTGACGTCCACCGTCGCCTTGATGTTCACACCGCAGTGACAAACGAACACTCCGACCCTCGGCTCACCGGACTCGCTCACGTTCTCACCCCCTCTCCCGTTGTGAAGGGGTTCCGACTCCCCGTTACCGGCCGAAGCCCCCAGTTAAAAGGCTTGGGATATCAAAGGACCGTGATCAGGGGCACGGACCTTCCGACCCACCGTCACGGTTTTCCAAACCCGCCCCGGAACCCACGAGGGGTGGCCACCCTGACCGAAGACTTCCTCCGCGAATTCGAGGAAGTCGTCGACTCCCTACCGAGACCCCTCCTCGACAGGCTCCTAAGGCTCAAAAGGTACCGAGGACACCGGGGGGACGACAGACTCTCCCACTGCATCAAAACCGCCTACCTAGCCTGGAAATGGGCCCCCAAACTCCGGATACCCAGAAGACCCGCCCTCCTGGCCGGCCTCCTCCACGACATAGGGTACGGGATCCCCGGCTGCCCGCTCTGCAGGCTCGACCCCGGGGGACACTGCGGGATATGCCACTGGAGAACAGGCGCCAAACTACTAGCGGAACAAGGCGTAAGAAGGGACGTCGTCAAAGCGGTCAAACGCCACATGTTCCCCTACTCACCACCACCCAGGACCAGACTCGACTTACTCGTGTGGCTAGCCGATAAGATCGAATCCACACTATCCTTCCTCGGCAAACGCGTCCTCGACAACACGACCCTCAGACGGTGCAGGGAACTGATCGACGTGAAATCTGCCGGAGAACCCCCCGTTCAGAGCAGCTCCGAGACGGCCCGAACGAGATCGGAGTAAGCCTCCACGACGTCCGACGGCCCCAACCCTTCCACACCCTCGAGGACGGGAAGATCAACGACCTCCTCCGGCTCCAACACGTCCACGAGATCCACGGTCACGGGCTCGACCTCCGGCAACGCCGAAACGGCCCTCACGTACTCCCCGAGATCGTACACCAAACCACGACCAGGCCCCACCACGACGGCCACACCCTCCGACGGACACCCCTCCCAAGGTAACGCCAAATTGTTCAAACTCTCGACCACGACCACGTCCGAGAACCCCCTCACACCCCCGAACGCGGAGTCCACCACCCTCTCCACCTCCGACGGGTCCGGAGACTCATCCGCCTCCACGATTTCACACCTCGAACACATCTCCCCCGGATCCAACGGCACGAACTTCGACTCCAACCCCGGGTACAACCGCACCTCCTCGCCGAGCCTATCCAAGAGCACGTGTGACTCCGTCCTAGAGGACAAGAACCTCAACGAGACCTCCTCCGACAACGCGTACCCCGGATCCGGGTACGTCCACACCCTATGAACGGGGTTGGCCGTCAACGGATCCGGCCCATCGTCCACGATCCCGAGGAGCCTGACCACGTCGAGACTCACCGGCGCCCCGAACTCCCTGGCACACCTAACCGCGTGATCGTAGTGCTCCCACACGTTGAAACCCGACCTGGGCTTGAAAGGAACCGCGTCGAGACCCGCCACCAACGCCGTGGCCGCTACGGTCTTACCGGAGTCCGACTCCAAGAGACCCGCTACCAGGACCACCGACGTCAACCGTCAACTCCCCCGGGGACCGAACGACTTGAACCGAAGGACCTGGAAACCCGAACCGGGTTACGACCCCCTCGAAACCGCCGCCGAGATATCCAACGTCGTGTGTAGGGGAACCTCGAGGAAATACTACAGGTTCCGCCGGACCAAATTCTACGGAGGTTGCGCGACGGCGGACGCGGTAGGGTGCAACCTCGACTGCTTCTACTGCTACGTTAACTACCCACGACGACACCCGTGGGACCCGCGATGGAAGTTCTACGACCCCGAACACGTCGCACGGAAACTCGCCGAGATGTCCCGAGGACTACGCACGGCTAGACTCTCGGGGTGCGAACCCACGCTGTGTCCCGGACACCTGATCGGAGTGGTCGAAACGTTCGAAAGAAAGGCCGGCGACGTCACGTTCGTGCTCGAGACCAACGGCACCCTGATAGGGGCGGGGAAAGTCCCCCTGAACGAACTGGCCGACGTCGGGAACGTCCACGTCAGGCTCTGCCTCAAGGGGTGCGACGAGAGGTCCTTCCATGAGGTGACCGGTGCGGACCCCGCCGGCTTCGAGCTCCAAATCCGGGCCATCGAGAAGCTGATGTCATCCGGGGTACCCTTCCACGTCGCCTTGCCCGACGTCTTCACGCGGGAAGAGATCGAGAAACTGATGGAACTCCTCGTGGACCTCGGTCTGGACCCGACCCGGCTCGAGGTGGAACCGATCACCGTGTACGATCACGTACTGAAGGAGGCCCAGAGGAGGGGCGTCGAGTGGAGGCTGCCTAACTCCGCTTCCTCCTCCGCAGGAACCACCAGACCAGGAACACGATGATCCCGATCACCACGATGATAGCCACGATGACACCCACGATCGCCAAGAGACCTAGTTTCAGGAGACCGCTCAGGAGACCACTCTTCTTGTGTACAACCACGGTGTGCG
Source organism: Methanopyri archaeon (assembly GCA_013154335.1). Classification (GTDB taxonomy): domain Archaea; phylum JAADCQ01; class Methanopyri; order Methanopyrales; family Methanopyraceae; genus Methanopyrus. The sequence goes on along the minus strand of JAADCQ010000046.1, from coordinate 25,525 downwards.
TTGGGTAGTGGTGATAGTAGTAAGGGTGATGAGTGTAGTAGTACTTCTTGACGATCACAACCTTCCTGTAGACCATCAAGATCCCCCCTGGGCCCGCCGGGAGATCTAGTTATAACGGTCTCGCTCCTCGATCGTGACGGCGCGATGACCGGGCCTCTGGCAGCCGAATCGGTGAGGACGGTGGTCGCAAAGGGAGCGCCTACCCGGCACCGTACCTACGCCACAACTCCTCCACGACCTTCCTGACGAACTCCCTGAGCGTGGTGGGCTCTTCCTCCGTCTCCTCGATAACCTCCACCTCACCCTCCATCACGAAAGAGGGCTTGGACGGCGCCTCGGCCGGGACGTCGGGACCACCCAACGCCGATATCAAGTCGTCGACGCCCGCCGCCTCGACGTCTTCCTCCTCGTCCGACTCCTTCTCCTTCATCCTACCCACCCACACCGGATCGTAGTCGGCCCTCTCTATCACCACATCGTTCACCTCTATCTCCAACGGTAACTCCATTATCTTCCTGGCAAGTCTACGGGCCTCCGACATGGCTCTAACGAACCCCTGGAACAACCTGAAGAACAGCTGATAAACCTCCGCCGCCTCGTCGTTACCGAGCTCCTTCATTATTTCGTGACTGCGCTCCCTGACGTTGGAAAGCTTCCTCTCGACCTCGTCCCCAACCTCCTCCCAAGCATCCTCGATCAACATAACGATAGCAGCATCGCTCCCAACATCCTTACATCTGCCTGCCATAGCGTGAAGCAACACTGAATGATTCAAAAACCTTAACTTAGCATAGCCAGTTTCCTTCAAATGTTCCTTAATATTCCTGAGAACCTTACCCATGGATGTTACCCTATTAGGCAATAACCACAGCGGAATCTCACGCTCAATTATGCAAACTATCTCCTTCCTTTCTTTACCCTTAAACTCCCTCCACATACTAACGTTGGTTAATATCCTCTCCCACTCTTCAGCCTGTTGCCGGATGACCTCGGGAAAACCGTCCGAAGGACTCCCGTATCCTCTAACCTCCCTCCGTACCTCCTTTTCTCCTAATCCTAAATATCCGGAAACTTTACGGTAAAAAGCCGAAGCAGGCCTAACAGGAGTATGTTGAACTTCACTCAATCAGCGTTCCCCTAACCGCCTCTACTAAATGATCCACTACATCATCAACTCCTTGAACCAAAGGCTCATCGTTAAGGTAAACGTTATCCGTCTTCTCTAATTTACCCTCGGCAGCATCATACCTTATTCTAAAGTCTAACTCTCCCGTCTCCATAACTTTCATAAATGAAAACTCAACAACCCTACGAGCTAATAATCTACCAACCTCATCCTGAAGCGCCTCCTCCTTTAACACTCCCTCTAGTATGTCAGATAGCGCCGCAGAGACCGCATCTAGAGCATCAATGTTCAAGGGAGTATCGTCTATTTCAAAACCACATCCGAACTCATCACCACAAGCAACCTCAACTCTTTTGGTTATCATACGCATCTTCTTAACATCGAGAGCACAATCCATCCTAACGTCACATCCACAGACGAACACGCGGAACGAGTCGACTTCCTTGAACGTCACGTGCGGGGGATCCTCCCTGTCGACGGCCCCCACCACCCAACCCCTCTCCCTCAACGTCTCCACGAACCTACCGAACGTTCTCCCCGTCCTCTTGACGTCGGCGGACAGGAACACCTGCTCGTCGGAACACTCACCCTTGTAGCTCAACGTCACCACGAGCGTGGGTCCTCCCTTCAACGGTAACACCTGGAGAAACTCCCCGGTGAACGGTGACGTGGGGTGGAACCCCAGGAGCTTCCTGTCCTCCTCGTCGAGACCCTCGAGCATCACCTCCACCTCGTCACCGAGATCCTCCACCCTCACCCTCCCGTCCTCGCACTTGTGCATGAGCAGGAAGTAGCCCACGTTGTCGTGCTCCGACACCTCCTCCAACACCCTCTCGCTGAACAACGCCGAATCGACGTTCGCCCCCATCACCGCGGCGTACCTACCGCTAACCCGGTCGAGAAACTCCTTGAGCTCCCTGACCACCACGTCCTCCACCTTATCTAGGGACACGAGCAACGGCCGGGTCCCCGGGGAGGGATTGATGCTTGTCGCTGGTCAGGGCCAGGCGACCGACCCCCGTGCGCGAACTAGGATCCTTCAAGGTCAGGAGGTGCGTGAAGTGCGGGAGGATCATGAGGATAGACCTCAGGGAATGCGACTGCGTCAGGTGCACGGACCTGAGGGGAGGACCCCCGGAGACCGAGGGCCCCTACATGGGCGGGAGATCGGGCCCGTACTGCGAGGACTGCAGGGACGGCCGCCCCACCCACGAACTACCGGAGGTGGCGGTCGCCGTGTGCTTCCTCACGCACAGGAGGAACCACGACAGGCTATATAAGGTTGGCGAGACGCTCGCGACGGTCGCCGACGAGCTCCACGGGGAAAGACGCCTCGTCGCCGTCGGAACCCCGCAGGACGACCTCTACTTCAACCTGAGGGCCCGCCTCGAGGCGGGCATAGACTTCGGTATCCGCGCCCAGATGTCCTCCATATTCACCCACATGAACCCCAGACACCTCGTCATCGCCCACAACCCGGTCCGAAGGCTCAAGGGCAGACCCAGGGAGAGGTTCAGGTACACCCTCGAGACACACCTCGACGAACTCGAAACCGTCATCGTCCTCGAGGACGTCACCACCAACCCCGATTTCAGAAGCGTCTACGAGGAACTCGCGGAGAAACACCCCGACACCTTCCGTTTCCTCACGACCGAGGACGTGAGCGAGATCGTCGAGACCCTCAGGGGATGAAGAGGTACGGCCGACCCGAGAACGTGATGGGGAGGGCACTCGGGGCGGACCCTCACAACACCTCGGACAACCTCTCGGCCAGCTCCCTCAGGGCCCGCCCCGCCTCCGAGTCGGGGGCCGCCAACACTATCGGCTTACCCTCCCTCTCCGACGCCGCCTTCGCCTCCGGGTCCAACGGGATCCTCGCCAGAACCTCCGTCTCGAACCTCTCCGCCAACCTCTCCGAGTAATCCTCCACGTGATAATCGACCCTCGCCCCGCACTCCGGACACACGACACCGTGCATGTTACTCACGACACCCACGATCTCCCCCTCCAACCTCTCCACGGCCTCACCCGCCCTGACCACGTCCGAGAACGCCAACGACTCCGGACTCGTCACCAACACCGCCTTCCTCGCGTCCTCCGGCAACATCTGCAGCGCCGTGATCACCTCGTCCCCCGTCCCCGGCGGCATATCGATCACCAGGTAATCCAAGTCACCCCACTTCGTCTTCACCAACACCTCCCTGATGAAGCCCGTCTTCCTCGGACCCCTCCACAACACCGGGGCGTCCGCGTCCCCCAACATCGTCCCTATGGAAACAACCCGAACACCCTCGTAACCCTCGGACGGGAACAACAACCCCGCCGGCGACGCCTTCGGAGGTTCCGTCACGCCCAACTGCTCCGGCACGTTCGGACCGTGGATATCCAGGTCCAAAACGCCCACGTCGTGATCCTCCGCCAACGCCAACGCCACGTTCACGGACACCGTCGTCTTACCGACCCCACCCTTCCCACTCATCACCAGGAACACCTTGTCCACCGTCGACAGGTTCTCCTCGATCGCCTTCCTCTCCGCCTCCAACCTCTTCTCGATCTCCTCCCTACACGGGTGATGACCGGCACCCTCCTCGGTCAAGAACCATCGCCCCCACGCACGCGCTCACCCACCGAGGACCTACCTATAAGCACCAGCCTCCTCAACCCCAACAACCTCCCCACCCTCCCCACCTCGGGCGGCTCCGTACGACCGAACGTCAACGCCTTGACCAGATCCCCCAAGGCACCACCCGTCACCACGTCCCACACCGCGTCCATGAACGAGGGGTTAGGTATCCCTAACGCCCCCTCCAGGTACCGCCTCAACACCGGCTCCACCCTGAACCTGTAGAACGCCCCCGCCAACACGAACACCACCACGAACACCCAAACCCCAACGGGATCACCCCCCGAACACGCCAACGCCGCCGCCACAGCCAACGACGAGTTCCCGCAATCCCCCAACATCACCCTACCCCTCGCGTCCAGAACCACGTACGGCACCAACGCCGCCCACACCACACCCACCCAACCCGTCCACCAAGGCAACGTCGCCAACGACGCGACACCCACCGCGAACGACCACGCCCTAGGCTGCGTGTCCACGATGTTCGCGGGCTGAGGAAGGAACCCCACCGCCAACCCCGTCCAAAACCCGAACCACCAACCCGCCGACACCGCCGCCGCCAACATCCCGAAACCCCTCGCCAGATGACCCACCTCCACCCCCAACCCCGGCACGAACCTCCTACCCACCGCATCGTCCACGAACCCAGGCAACGCCAACGCCAACACCGGCAACCCCAACCACCTAGGCGCCAAACACCCCACCACCAGAGCCGGCCCTATCCCCACCCCCCTCGGCGTCCCACCCCTCACCGGCTCGTACAACGGACCGTCCAACCTACGGAACAACCACGACGCCACCACCACCGACACCGACGAAGCCGCCAACGCCACCGCCCAAACCCTCAACGCCGACCCAACTCCCTCAACACCGACTCCACCTTACCCTCCGCCGACAACTCAACGTCCCTACGCTCGTCGATCCTGATCACGAACACCGCCCTATCCACAACACCCAACGCCGCCTCCCTCGCCACCCTGATCGCCTCCAACGCCTCCTCGAACGACTCCAACTCCAACAACGTCCCCATCGGCAACACCTCCGGCTCGAACCCCGCCTCCTCCAAAGCCCTCACCACCTCCGCCACCTCCGACGACACGCTCGGCGAACCCGTACCTATCGGGTAGAACGCCAACTCCAACAACAACCCCACAGGGGACACCCCCGATGCGGATCTCCGTGTCCACCGTCGCCTTGAAAACATGGTGGCCCGACCCACACGAAGCCGCCACCCTACCCGAGAAAACCGGAGCCGACGCCCTCGAACCCGTCCTCGAAGGATCACTTCAACCCACCAGGATAAACACCGAACCCCTCACCGACATCCCCACACCCACCGTCCACGCACCCTTCTCCGACGTCAACCCCGCCACACCCAACGACCGACACGCCGAACAGGTGCTCCAACAGATCGAAGAAGCCGCCCGCATCGCCAACGAACTCGAAGCCCAACACCTCACCGTCCACCCCGGCCACCTAACCCCCGTCACCCTCAACGACAGGGAAAAAGCCCTCCAACTCGCCGCCGAACGCCTCAACCAAGCCGCCGACCTCGCCGAACGCCACGACGTACACCTAACCGTCGAGAACATGCCCCACCACCCACACCTCCTCGCCACAACACCCGACGAGATCAAAACCCTCACCCGAGAGGCCCACATCGGCTACACCCTCGACGTCGGCCACGCCCTCACATCCCCCACACCCCTACCCGAATTCCTCGACCCACGCCCCGACGTCCTCCACATCCACGACAACCACGGCGACAAAGACGAACACCTACCACCACTCGAAGCCACCCTAACACCCGAAGACCTACGCCTCGTACTATCCACCCGAGCCCACCCCGTCGTCGAAGTCAAAGGCATCCAACAGGCCCGACGCGCCGTCCGAACCGTCAGACGACACGGGGATGACGAGGCTCGTTACGGGGGACACCACGGATGACCGACTTCACCCGGACCGACCCCGTACACGTCGCCGTCTGCGGCCACTTCAACCACGGCAAAACCACCCTCGTCCGAACCCTAACCGGACGAGAAACCGACACCCTACCCGAGGAGAAAAAACGCGGCACCACCATCGAACCCACCCGCGTCCCCCTACCCGAAGCACCCCACGTCCACCTCATCGACGTCCCAGGCCAACGCGACTACATCCGCAACATGCTCGCCACCGCATGGACCGCCGACCACGTCCTCCTCCTCGTCGCCGCCGACGAAGGCGTATGCCCGGGCACCATCGACCACCTCATCGTCGCCCTCTTCCACGGATCCACCGTCCAACCCATCATCACCAAGACCGACCTCGCCCCCGACCACAGGATCGAACAAGTCACCCACGACATCACCACCCTACTCGAAGAACTCCGAGCACCCACCACCGGCCCACCCATCCACGCCTCACCACCCACCGGCGAAGGCATCGACGAGATACTCGAACACCTCGCACACCTCGAACCCCCACCCAGACCACCCGCCGACGAACCACCCAGGGCCCCCATAGAGAACACCCGACGCCTCACCGAAGACACCGTCGAAGCCACCGGCATAGTCGACAGGGGAACCCTCACCACCGACGAACCCCTCACCCTCCAACCCCACGACACCGAGGTAACCCTCCTAGAACTCGAACCCGACCCCGCACCACCCGGCCACCCCTTCCGCGCCGTGATAAAGACCGAAGAAACCGTCAACAGGGGCGCCGTCCTAGGACACGACATCGAAGCCACCGACACCGTCACGGCCCGCGCCCTCGCCCTCAACGCCAAGGCCAGACCCGGCACCCAGATCAAACTCCACGCCCTCACCGACGCCCGCGTCGCCACCTTCACCCACGTCCGCACCGAAGCCGGCACCCACACCCTCCGACCCTACGCCGAAGGACACAACGTCGGACAGGCCACCCTACACCTCGACAGACCCACCGTCCTCGAACCCGGGGACAGAGCCCTCGCCACGATGGGCAACGAACCCGCGATCCTCCTCGAGATCGAGGGGTGACGCCCGTGACACGCATCGCCATCGCCGCCACGGAACGAATCCCCGACGGCCCCGAAAGGGTGCTCCAAGCCCTACGGGACCCACCAGCCCCCGTCAACCTCTACACCGACGCACCGACCGACCCACCCCACCCCCGAGTCGACGTGATCGAGACCGAAGACCCCGGCACCCGCATGATCGAGGACCTACTCGAGGGAAGGATCGACGCGGCCGTCAGGGGCGCCGTACCGTCCCACCCCGTCAAGGAACTGGCCGAAGCCCTCGACCTACCCGCCACCGGAAGATCCACCGTGCTGGAGACCGAAGAAGGCCTCAAGCTCCTGACCCCCGTCGCCATCGACGAGGGCCACGACGTCGACGAACTCACCGAACTAGGGCTCCTCGCGGCGGAGGCGCACTCCAGGATGACGGGTGGGGAACCGCGGATCGCGGTCCTATCCGGCGGGAGGCTCGAGGACGTCGGCAGGCACCCCACGGTGGATGAAACCCTCGAGAAGGGTGAAAACGTGGCGGAACGCCTCCGACGGGAGGGACTCCACGCGGATCACGTGGGGATACTGGTCGAAGAGGCCCTCAAAACGCACGACGTGCTCCTCTTCCACGACGGTATAGCGGGGAACCTCGCCTTCAGGTGCCTGGTGCTCGCGGCTGGCTTCCCCAGTCACGGTGCCCCGTGTTTATGGGCGTTGAAGGAGGGCGTCGTGTTCGTGGACACGTCCAGGTCCCAAAGACCGGAAGGGTACTCGCGCGCCCTCAGGTTGGCTCTCTCCCTCGCGGAGCGCTGACGTCTCGCACCGTATCGTTATGGTTCTCGTAACGATATAGTAACGAACCTCGTAACGATTCCGGGGCCCGGCTTTGAAGCCGGCTGTTCGTCCGGGTCACGGACGCCATCATCGTGAGGATCCCTCCCTTCCCTCCCCCGGGCCGGTCCCGGCGGTATGGGCCCGGCCCCGCCGGGTCCTCGTTCGGCCGATTGGGAGCGGTGGGCTCAGGCCCTCGGGCCGTGACGGCCCTCGGGCCTTACACCCCCGCCCCATCAACCGGGTCTTTTACCCGAGGCCTCAACGGCCGCCTATTTTCGGGGACCGCTTCGGGCCTGGATGCTTTCAGCCCTTATCGGCTGCGGCGTAGCTACCCGGCGTGCCCTGCCGGACAGCCGGTACACCAGAGACCGCGGACCGCCGTTCCTCTCGTACTAGGCGGTCCTTCCCCTCAGGCGGCCAACACCCCCGGCAGATAGCGACCGACCTGTCTCACGACGGTCTAAACCCAGCTCACGTTCCCCTTTAATGGGCGAACAACCCCACCCTTGGCGGCTGCTGCACCGCCAGGATGGGGAGAGCCGACATCGAGGTAGCAAGCCGCGGGGTCGATGTGGGCTCTTGCCCGCGACCACCCTGTTATCCCCGGGGTAGCTTTTCTGTCATCCCGGGCCCCCACCGGGGGGGCACCGGGGTTCGCTAGGCCACGGTTTCCCGCCTGGGTCCCTTATTGTGCGGGACCCAGTCAGGCCGGCTTTTGCCCTTACACTCTACGGCGGATTTCTGACCCGCCTGAGCCGACCTTTGGGCGCCCCCGATGTCTTCTCGGGGGCGTGCCGCCCCAGCCAAACCGCCCACCAACCGCTGTCCCCGGGCCTACACGGCCCGGGTTAGGGCTACGGCCGTGGGAGGGTGGTGTCCCATGGGCGCCTGGGGGACGGGCTGGCGCCCGCCCCTCAGTAACGGCTCCCACCTACGCTGTACACCCACGGCCGTAGCCCAGCGGCAGGCTGCGGTAAAGCTCCACGGGGTCTTCGCTTCCCGCCGGGGGTCCCCCGCCTCTGCACGGGGATGGGGGGTTCACCGGGTCCCGGCCGGGGACAGTGGGGAGCTCGTTACGCCATTCATGCAAGCCGGTACTTAACCGGCAAGGCATTTCGCTACCTTAAGAGGGTTATAGTTACCCCCGCCGTTTACCGGCGCTTCACCCGGTTGTACCCGGGCTTCACGTACCGGCACTGGGCAGGCGTCGGCCCCGGTACTAGCCCTTTCGGGCTCGCCGGGACCTATGTTTTTATTAAACAGTCGGCCCCCCCTAGTCACTGCGACCCGCGGCCCCTCCCCCGAGGTTCGACCCTCGGGGTCAGGGCCGCGGGCACCCCTTCTCCCGAAGTTACGGGGCCAATTTGCCGATTTCCCTCGGCCGGGTTACCCCGCCGCGCCTTAGGCTTCTCACCCAGGGGCACCTGTGTCGGTTCTCGGTACGGTCGCGGGGGATCCTTCCCGGCGGCCTTTTCACGGGCCCCGGGGATCGGCCGGACCGCCCATTAACGGGCGGCCCTTCCCGGCTTCGGCCGGTTCTCCCCATTACGGGACTCCCCGGCCTTCACCGGTTGGACGGGGCGACAGCCCCGCCCGGCCTACCCCGAGGCGTCGGCCGCCGGGCTTCCCGTTGCCGGGCGTACCCCCGCGGTACAGGAATATTAACCTGTTTCCCTTTCGGCCGGTCGGTGTTACCGCCGGCCTTAGGGCCGACTTACCCTCGGCTGACGAACATTGCCGAGGAACCCTGGCCCCTCCGGCGGCGGGGATTCTCACCCCGCTTTGCTGCTACTACCGGCGGGATTCTCGTCCCCGACGGCTCCACCGGACCTCACGGCCCGGCTTCCGAGCCGCCGGGGCGCCCCCCTACCGGCCCGCGGGCCATCGGCCCGCGGCCCCGGGGTCTCGGCGGCCGGCTTCAGCCCCGTCCATTTTAGGGGCCCCCGACCTCGACGGGTGAGCTGTTACGCACTCTTTAAAGGATGGCTGCTTCTAAGCCTACCTCCCCGCTGTCTTCGGCCGGGGACACCCTTTCTATTTAACACTTAGCCGGCACTTTGGGGCCTTAACCCCGGTCTGGGTTATTCCCCTCTCGGACCGGCGGCTTACCCGCCGGCCCCAACTCCGGCCTTCTACGGCGGTGGCGGGTTCGGAGTTTGACTCCCCGGCGGGGCCTCTCGGCCCCTAACCGGGGAATCAGTGCTCTACCCCGCCACCTACCTCCGGCCGGGCCGACCTGCGGGCCGTTTCGGGGGGAACCAGCTGTCTCCGGCCTCGATTGGCCTTTCACCCCTAGCCCGGGGTCACGGGAGCGTTTTGCACTACAGCACCCCTAGCGGGCCTCCACGGCCCATTAGGGCCGCTTCACCCTGCCCCGGGCTAGATCGGCCGGTTTCGGGTCCCGCGGCCGTGGCTGCGGGCCCTATTAGGACCCCGCCCCTCGCCCGGGCACGAGGCCCGGGCTGCGGGCGTGTCGGTTTCCCTACGCCTTCGGGGGTGAACCCCTTAGACTCGCCACGGCCGCGGACTCCCCGCCTCGTGTTTCAAAACGAACGCCGGGACCCCGGTCGGCCCCCCTCGTACTCCCCCGTCGCCGGGGTTTCCTTCGGGGGGCGTCATTCCTTTCGGGCCCCGGCACACTATCGCCGTCGGGTTTCAGGCTCTTTTCACTCCCCTTCCGGGGTTCTTTTCACCTTTCCCTCACGGTACTAGTGCGCTATCGGACTCGGGACGTATTTAGGGTTGGGGGCCGATGTCCCCCAGATTCCCGCCGGATATCCAACCGACGGTACTCAGGCCCGGGCCAGCGGCCGTCCCCCGGCGGCCTACGGGGCTGTCACCCTCTCCGGCGCCGCGTTCCAGCGGACTTCGGCCGTTCCGGGGGAGACGGCCGCATGAGCGGCCCGGGCCTGCAACACCACATCCACCCGCCCTTTCGGGCGGGTGTTCAGTTTGCCCTCTGCCGTTTTCGGTCGCCCCTACTCACGGCATCGCTGTTGCTTTCTTTTCCTCCGCCTACTAAGATGTTTCAGTTCGGCGGGTTCCCCCTCCGGGGGTACTCCCCGGGGCACGAAGCCCCGGGTTTCCCCCCGGAGTGCCGGGGCCTTTCGGCCCCGGCGGGAGGTCCCATTCGGCGATCCCGGGTTCCACGGCTGCATGCGCCTCGCCCGGGCTTATCGCAGCTTGCCACGGCCTTCTTCGGCGCCCGAGCCGAGGCATCCACCCGACGGCTTAGCCGACCCGGCGGGGCCGGTACGCCCCCGCCGGGACCGGCCCGGTGGGCTTGCCTCCCCCGGGAGGCCCGGGTCCCTTTTCGGGACCCGGGGATGCTCCCGGGGTCATCCCTCCGCTTCCACGCGCCCTAGAACAAGGGGTCTATATTAAACTTTCTCCATCTCAAAACCCCGAAAACAACTCACTCAGACCCACCCCCACCCTCGCCAGATCGGACCCGGGCAACAACCACTCCCCGGGCCCCGGCACGTCGACCCTGTCCAACGGAACCGCCACGGGACCCGACACGGGATCCTCCAGATCGCCCGAAGGGACGAGGTAACCCCTAGCCCCCAGCTCCGAGGCCACCCTCCTCCCCTCACGCACGACGACGGCGTCCAAGGTCCGCCCCACCAGACGGAACAGCGCGGATTCCCCACCCGACCCGGCGATCACCTGGAAGGGACCGTCCAACTCGAAGGCGCGGACACCCACACCCTCCAGCGTACTCACGAGACCCGCCGGATCGACGGTGGAGATCACCCTCGGGGGCTCACTCTTCCCTCCCTTCAGCGCCCTAGCCACCGCGTCCACCCAATCGCGCGCGGTCCCGGCGTCGAGGCCCTCGGGTTTGAGGCGTTCGGCGACCCTTAGGACGCTACCCCTCGGGAACCCGGATCTCTCGATCCAGTCGTCGAGGAACGGGAGTACGGCGGGGGATACCGTCTCGAGGAGCAGGCCCGTAGGCGTGGAGTCGGTGTCCGTGGAGGCGATCGCCAGGGCGAAGGCGACCGTCGTCGGTAGTTCCACGTCGACGGGTACCTTGGGCGGTGCCACGCGTTCGAGTCGTAGTCTCACCATGTTTCCCCTCTTCACCTTACGAACCGCGGGTTTCCCCACCGGTGGTTTCATACGTTTGCCAGTGGTTCGACGGTCTTCGAAACCCGGGCGCGGGGTGGGCCGTTTGGAACCTCTCCTCGTGGGTGATCTCTGCTGGAGGGTCGCGAGGGTGCTCGCGGTGAGCGCTCTCCTCGGTAGGGAGCCCGCCGTCGGCTACAGGAACGTGGTCGTGGGTAAGGGGGATCGGAGGTACGAGTACACGTACCTGAGGGCGCGTTGGGGCGATAGGGAGATCCACATAGGCAGGGTGCCGAAGGAGCTGGTGGAGCCGTTCCTGAAGGGGGACGCCAGGGACTGGGTGACGAAGGTCTTCGAGTTGCTCGGTGGCTGGCCGGAGTCCCTGGACGACGCCGTGGAGGCGCTGCTTCTGCTGGCGAAGCCGGGTTGGTCGGAGGAGAGGAAGAGGGAGGTCGAGGGTCTGTTGAGGTCCCCGGTTCGTCCGGGTTGGTTCGACCCGTTGGAGGTGTTGAAGCACCTCCGGGCGGCGGGGGGGGGGCGCTGAGGAGAAGTCGTGGTAGAAGGCGAAACAGTTAGCTGTTTCTTCTTTCCCGGGCCCGAAACCCCTTCATACGGGGGGACGGCCGGCGGGCGGGTCGGGGTGTTCCGCGACGATGAGGCTCATGGTGCTCGCCGGGGGTTGCGGCTGCAGGGCCGCCTCGAAACTGGGTTCCGTGGGTCCCGACGAGACCGTCGTGTGCGTGGGTAGCCCGATGGACGTGGCCTACGCGCCGGAGGGCGTCGAGAGGGTCCCGGTCGACGTCGGTAGCGATACGGGGGCCCACAGGGATTACGGGGCCGCCTACGTGAGGTTGTCCGAGGGCGGCTTGGAGAACGTCCTGGGGAGGGTCTCGGAGGTCGTGGATTCGGGTCACGCGCCGGTGGTGGTGTTCGGTCTGCTCGGGGCGACCGGGTTGGCCGTGGCCAGGTGCGTGGTGGAGAACGCGCCGGCGACGTTGGTGATCGTGGGTCCGGCGGTGGGCGAGCCTCACGCTCACGAGGCCGGTGATAGGTACGATTGGTTGAGCGAGGGCAAGTACTTCGGCGATTCGAGGATCGTCCTGGTGTCGAACCCGAACCCCGAGGACGAGGCGCCGCTCTCCCGGGCCGTCGAGTTGGCGCGGAGGTTCCCGACCAAGTTGGACTCGGTGGTGAACGACGCGAGGGCCGGTGTGGCCTACGTCGACGGGGAACCGGTGTCCCCCGAGGAGGTCAGGAGGAGGCTGGAGATAAGGAGGCTCGAGGCCGGGGGAGGCGGTGGAGCCGGCGAGGGGACCGGTGGAGGTGGGTTCTCCAGGTTCCTCTGAGGGGTTCTTACCTGTCTTATCCGAACGGAAGGGTAACGGTTACGAACCCGGGGTCCGCGCATCCCCGGGGTGATGACGTTGGTCAGGAGGACGGTGCCGTTGAAGGTGAACCTGCCCCCGAGGGTCGCCTACGGTCTCGCGAAGCTGGCCCTGGACGCGGGTAGGTCCCCCGCCGAGATGGCCGTGAAGATACTGGGTGAAGTCCTGGAAGAGCAGGGTCTGGACGACGACTGGGACGAGGTCAGGACCGTGGCCGTGGAGACCATGCCCGATTACCTGTCGCACGAGAAGGCCCACAGGTGGCTCGCGGAGATAGAGAGGCGTAGGAGGAGGTGATCGTGGAACTACCGGGGTACGTGAGGCGTTACCTGGAGCGGCGGGGGATCTCCCGCCTCTTCCCCCCTCAACGCGAGGCCGTGGAAGCGGGCCTACTCGAGGGAGAGAACGTACTGGTGGCGTCGCCCACAGCCTCCGGTAAGACGCTGATAGCCGAGATGAGGATCGTGAGGGACCTCGTCGAGGGTGACGCCGAGAGGATAGTCTACGTGGTGCCGTACAGGGCGTTGGCCCGTGAGAAGTCGGAGGATGTGAGGGAAGCCGTGGCGTTCGCGTCGGAGGAAGGGGGTCCCGAGGGCGCGAGGGTGACCGTAGCCACGGGGGACGTTCGGGAGCCCCTGCGGGGTCTCCCCGTGGGCGTGACGGTGACGACGGCCGAGAAGCTGGACGCGAGCCTCAGACACGATCCGACCCTGGCCTCAAAGGTCGATACCATCGTGTTGGACGAGGTACATCTCGTCGGGGATCCGTCCAGGGGTCCGACCTACGAGTCCCTGGTGGCGGCGGTCAAGGCTTCCGGTGATCCCGGCGTCCTGGCGTTGTCGGCCACGGTGGGGAACCCCGGGGAGCTGGCGGAATGGTTGGACGCGAGGGCAGTGGTGAGTGATTGGAGACCGGTCGAGTTGAAGGGCCGGGTCCACGTGGCGAGGAGCGGTTCGCCCTCAGATAGGGCCTCGGTGGCCCTGGAGTTGGCCCGGGAGAACCTACGGCGGGGCGAGGGTACGCTGGTGTTCGTCTACTCGAGGCGCAGGGTCGAGGAGGAGGCGTTGGAGTTGGCCAGGTCCCTGAGGGAGGGTTTCGGGTCGAGGGAGTTGGCGAGGGAGGTCTTGGAGGTTTCCAGGGACGAGACGGCTAGGAGGCTGGCGGAGGCCGTGGCCAAGGGTGTGGGGTTCCATCACGCGGGTCTTCACCCGGAGCACAGGGCCCTGGTCGAGGACGCGTTCAGGGAGGGCGAGATAGGCGTCGTGTTCGCGACCCCCACGTTGGCGGCCGGTGTGAACCTGCCGGCGAGGCACGTGATAATCCAGGACTTCGGGGTGCGGATAGGGGGCGAGTTCAAGCCGGATCGCAACGAGTTCCAGCAGATGGCGGGGAGGGCGGGTAGGCCGGGTTTCGACGACGTGGGTTTCGTGCACGTGGTGGCGTCGCCCGGTTCCGAGGACGTGGCTTGGGATTTCCTTCACTCACCGCCGGCCCCGGTGAGGAGCGCGCTCACGTCCGGCCCCGCCCTGAGGAGGATGCTCCTCGGTTTCGTGGCTACGGGCGTCGCTGGGTCCGTGGGGGATCTGGAGGGGATATTCGAGGAGACCTTGGCCAGGTCGTCGGGTGGGTTGGGGTCGGACGCGTTGGAGGGCTCCCTGAATGTCCTCGAGGGCTGGGGGATGTTGGAGAGGTACGGGTCGACGGTCTCGGCGACGAGGCTTGGGAAGGTGGTGGCTTGGACCTACGTGACGCCCGACACGGGTCATTTCCTGAGGCTCTTCCTGGAGAGGACGGGTGGGGATCCTGAGGCCGTGGTCACGGGTGTCGCGTTCTCGCCGGACTTCACGGCGCCCAGGATAGAGGGTAACCCGCGGTCGGGTGGGCAGACCACGTTGGACGGCTTCATGTCGGGCGGTGGCGTGTCGGGCTCCGTGGATCTTCCGGTGGAGGAGGCGTTGGAGGTGGCGTTCGAGGGGTTCGGTGTGGAGTTCGACGCGTTCGAGGTGGAGAAGAGGGAGGCGTGGGCGTCGCTGTTGTTGGAGTGGATCGAGGGCAGGGATCTCGACGATCTGGTGAGGTCTTACGGGACGTTTCCTGGGGACGTGTTGGCGGCGACCAGGGACGCGGCCTGGTTGGCTTGGGCCGCTTCGAGGATCGGGTCCGTGGTGGGTGTGGACGTCGATCCATGGTTGCCCGAGAGGTTGGAGCATGGGGTTCCGGAGCACTTGGTGCCGTTGACGAGGGTGAGGGGCGTCGGTAGGAAGTTGGCGGAGAGGTTGTACAGGGAGGGCTACGAGAGGCCGGAGGATCTGGCTTCGGCGAGCCCCTCCGAGTTGGCGAGGGTCGAGGGGATCGGGGAGAAGAGGGCGAGGGAGATCATCGAGTCCGCTAAGGAGCTCGTGGGGTGAGACCCCGGAGGTATCGTTATGAATCTTGTAACGATTCTCGGTTTGGAGCCGCGGCCGGGATTTGAACCCGGGTAACGGGATCTGCAGTCCCGCGCCCCGCCAGGCTAGGCTGCCGCGGCTTCCCCATCGGTCGCCCGGAAAGGGGTGCTTTTAATCGTTACCCCCCGTGCCGTTCCAGCACGAGGCACCCGGTCTCGTGAACCTCCAGCCTCCACCCAGGAGGCACCAGCGTCGTTGAATCGTACTCCTCGACGATGGCGGGACCCTTCACGACGTCTCCCACGCCCATGGAGCCCCTATCGTACACGGGGGTATCCTCGACGCCGTCCTCGAAAACGACCGACCTCTCCTCCACCAACGCCCTGTCCGGGTCGCGCTCCCCACCCTCGGGTGGCCTGGGGAACCGTGGCGCCTCCCTGGTCGATATAGCCAAAACTCTTATGTTTACGATTTCAACGGGTTCGTCCGTCGTGAAGCCGTACACCTCCTCGTGCCTGGCGTGGAAAGCCTCCTCCAGGGACGCCGGGTCCGGGTCCTCGGGATCCAGAGGCACGTCCAGCTCGTAAGCCTGCCCCTTGTACCGTACCTCGGCGGTCACCTCGAGGTGATCGGGTTCCATCCCCAACTCCCTCGTCGCCCTCCTCATCGCCTCCTCGATGAGCGTGGAAAGCGTCGCTCCGTCGACCTCGGACGCCGCCTTCATCACCGGGTTCACGGCCTCCGCGGCGGCATCGGCCACCAACAGACCGTACGCGGAGAACACGCCCGGGTGGGGCGGTACCACCACCCTATCGATACCTATCTTCTCGGCGACCAGCGGGGCGTGGAGGGGACCGGCGCCACCGAACGCCACCATGGTGAACCTCCTCGGGTCGTATCCCTTCTCGACGGTGGCTATCCTCACTATCCTGGCCATCTCCTGGACCACGGCCTCCACGGCGGCGAGGGCTAACCTCTCGGGCGTGGTGTCGAGTCGCCTCGCGACGCGGGCCATGGCCTTCTGAGCGGCCTTCGCGTCTATCGGCATGTCACCGCCCAGGAGCGCCCGCGGGTTCAGCCTGCCAAGGATCACGTTGGCATCGGTTATCGTCGGGTCCTCCCCACCCTTCCCGTAGCACGCGGGTCCGGGATCGGCACCGGCGCTCTCGGGCCCTACCCTCAGGGCCCCGGCTTCGTCCACTCCCACGATGGTCCCGCCGCCGGCGCTGCACTCGACCAGATCGATGAACCGGTGCAGGACGGGGTAACCGGAACCCCTGACCCTCCTACCCCTGTGCGTCTCGCCCCCAACCTCGTACTCCTTCGTCACCTCGTACCTGCCCTCAACCACCGTCCCCGCCTTGGCCGTGGTACCCCCCATGTCGAAGGAGATGACGTTGTCGATCCCCAATAGCTCGCCCACGTGCCTCGAGGCCACGACGCCCGCCGCCGGGCCGGATTCTATCAGCTGCGCCGGTTTCGCCAGCACGCGTTTGGCAGGGGCCGTGTAACCGTCGGACTTCATCAGGAAGTAGCGGGACGCCCCCTTTTCCTCGACGATCCTCTCGGTCTCGGACACGTACTCCGAGACCAACGGGTAGAGGGCCGCGTTGACGAGGGCCGTGCTGGTCCTCTCGTACTCCCTGTACTCGGGGCAGAACTCGTGGGACGCGAACACTTTGACGCCCGGGAGCTCCCTGCGCAGGATGGCCGCGACCTTCCTCTCGTTCTCAGGGTTAACGTACGAGTGCAGGAAAGAGACCACGACCACGTCCGGCCTCATCTCCCCGATCCGATCGGCCACCCTCAAGACCTCGGGTTCTTCGGGTTCGACCACGATCTCCCCGTCCGGGGACGTCCTCTCACGGATCTCGAACCTCAAGTGCCTAGGGACCAGGGGTTCGGGACGTTCGGGCTCGAGGGTGTAGGCTTCGGGCCTGACCTGTCTACCTATCTCGATGGCGTCTCGGAAGCCGAGCGTGGTCACGAGGGCCATCTTGGGGAGTTCGAGGCCCTTCTGGCCCAGGAAGGCGTTGGTCCCTATCGTGGTGGCGTGGAGGACCTCGTCGGGCTCGGGCGCGTGCTCGAGGGCCTTCGCGAACCCCTTCTGAGGTTCCTTGGGCGTCGAGGGGACTTTCTTCACACGGAGCCGTTTCCCGTCCCACACGACCATGTCGGTGAAGGTACCTCCGATATCGATACCGACGGAGGTCATCCGTGGTCTAGCCCGCCTTGGCTTCGAGCTCCTCCACGAGTACCCTCGTCAGATCGGTCTTCGTGATCACCCCTACCACGCGGTCCCTGTAGTCCGTGACGGGTGTGCCCGGGACGTGCTTCCTGAGGATGAGTTCCACCACGTCCTGGAGGCCGTAATCCGTGTGGACGTAGTAGGGGGTCCTCCTGATCACGTCGTCCACGGTTAGCCTCTTTATCGTGGACTTGAACTTGCCCCGGGGCACCTTCTCCCTCAGCTTGGCCAGCTCGAGGGCGAGTTCGCGGTCCGTGAGGACGCCGACCAGGGTCTCCCTCTCGACGACGGGCAATATCTTGGCGCCCTCTTCGAACATGAGCCTCCTCGCGTGCAACAGGGACGAGCCCGCCGCCACGGTGATGGGGTTCTTGGTCATGTGGAGGGCCACGTAATCGTCGTTCTCGAGGAGTTGAATCAGGTCCGTCTTGGTGACTATCCCGATCATCCTACCTTCCTCGAGCACGGGAAGGCCGGATATCCCGTGAGCGAGCATCGTGTGGGCCACGTCGAGGACGTCGGCGTCGGGACCCACGGTGATGACGGGGGAGGACATGACCTCCTTCACCTTGATCTTGGACGGGGGTCTGTCCCCGAACCTCGCGTCCGCCACGGCGAGTGCGGCGTCGAGGATCGTGAGCATGCCGACGAGTTCCTTCCTGCCCTCCTCCACCTTCTCGGTGACCGGGAGCCTGTTCACCTTCTTGCGTCGCATTATCTTGAGGGCCATCTTGAGGGATTGATCCTGGTCGACGGTGACGGGTTTCTCGCTCATCACCTCCCGGACGGTCGGAATCGACAAGAGACAAACACCCTTGGAAGACGTGGGGGACGTGGGGAAAAAGCCGAACGGGGTCGCCGGCGTCACTCGGAGGGCTTCGCCAGGGTTATGGAGATGGTGGACACGCTGATGGTGTCGCCTTCCTCGGTCTCGATCTCCTCGGTGCCTATCTGGATGTCCTTGACCTCCACCTCGGGCATCACGTTGTTCCTGATGAACTCGGCCACGTCCACGGCCCTGCTGATGGCCCTACCCCTGGCGACTAGGGTAACCTCGTCCGCGCCCTGGCTGAACTGCGTCATAACGGCCAGGACGTAGTTGGTTACCGGCTTGTTGCCCACGTAGATCACGTTCTCCTCAGCCATCCGCGGTATACCCCCTAATCACCCGGTGTTCCACCGGTACGTCCGTGTCCGTCGACGGATCGCACGGACCGCCCGGACCACGTCTTAAAAATCATTTCCTTCCGACGTCAGCACAACCCCCACCATATCACCGCCGCCAACGCCAATCTGCTCACGACACTCGCCGCGAAGTTCACCGCCCACACCTTCACACCCAACCTCGCCCCGAATATGGACACGTAGTTAGCCAACGACGCCTTGGTGAATATCATCACGACGTTGGCACAGCCCGCCACGAGCAACGCGGCCACGGTCTGACACGGCGTCAGGATCCCCCTCCGCATGAACTCCGCGGCCGTCGCGTACCCCACGGTGTAATGACTCAAGTTCGCCAAGGTTATCGCCAGAAGCGGGCCCGCCGCCCCGTGAAGCATCGACCTAACGACCTCCGCGAACACCACCAACGGGACCCCTATCGCTATCATCCTGGGAACGACCCTCGCCGTGCGTCTCAGCGCCCTCCTCAACGCGACCCTCACGGCCTCCCCCGTCGGAGGCACCTCCTCGTCCTCGGCGAGACCCAATTCGAGCGCGGGATCCTCCACCCTCTTACGCCCCGACCTCCAACCGAAGGCCAACAAGGCGGGCACCGTCTGGGCCAGGGAGGCCAGGTAAAGGGCCCCCATGTACGCGAGACCGACCTCGGGCCCCAGGATCGCCAACGCGGCGAAGAACGGACCCTTGATGAACGTCTCACCCAAGACGGTCGGGAACGTCGTCGCCACTACGAGGAGTATCACATCGACGTCGTCCAACACGCCCCTCTCCCTGAACTCGGCCAGGATAGGATAACCGGCGCTGGGACTGGCGAAGGAAGCCGCCAAGGCCGCCGCCGCCTCCGGCGTCAACCCGAACCTAGCGAGCCCGGGTCCCAACAACTCCCCGAGACGCCTGTGAACCCTCTTGATTATCATCAAGGAGGCCACGAAGAAGCCCAGGTACACGAGGGGCGTGACCTTGGCCACGAGAAGGAGGTAATGCTCGACGGACCTCTCGATCGCGTGGAGGGGAACGTGCAGGGACCCCACCCCCGAGGGGGAGACGGATGCCCGCGAGGAGGATCGTGATCACCGACGACTGCACGGGATGTGGGTACTGCTCCACCGTCGTGGAATGCCCGGCCGGGGACCCGAGGTGGGACCTTGAAAGGTGTGTTGGGTGCGGCGCCTGCGTACCCGCCTGCCCGAGGGAGGCCAGACGCCTCGAGGAGGTGAAAGCGGAACCGATCGAAGTGACGATCGACGGGGAAACCCTCGAGGTCGAAGCCAGGTGGGTGGAAGGCGCCCTCCAAGAGGCCGGGATCGATATCGAGGCCCCGTGTGGGGTGGGGGGCTGCTACGCCTGCGCCGTCGAAGTCGACGGTAGGATCCGACCCGCGTGCAACACGGGCCTCGAAGAGGGGACCGAGATCGAGACCGAGGACGTGGACAGGGCCAGGCGCGTCCTCAGCGGCTTCCAACCCCACCCCGTCGGAGGCGTGGGAACACCGATAGAACTCAAGGACAAACCCGGCTACGTGGAGGCCGCGTGCTTCGCCCACGGTTGCAACCTTCGATGCCCACAGTGTCAAAACCACTCGATAGCCTTCGGAGCCGCGACCGGGGCCGTTCTGAGACCCGAGGAGGCGGCCAAGCTCCTCGTGGGAACCGCGCGGGAGTACGGGGTGAACAGGGTCGCGATATCGGGCGGGGAACCGACGCTGAACCCCGACTTCCTGATACCCTTCGTCGAGAACTGCCGGCGGCTCGGCGGGCCCGACCTCAGGATCCACGTGGACACGAACGGGACCTACCTGACCCCCGAGTACGTGGACGAACTCGTGGAAGCCGGCATGACGGACATAGGAATCGACGTCAAGGGTTTCACACCGGAAACCTTCGCGAGGGTGGCCGGCGTCGACGAGGACGAGGCGGAACGCCTGCTCTCCAACGTACTATCGATCCTCGAGTACATAGCGAACGAGCACGAGGACGTGTTCCTGGGCGTGGGCATCCCGTACAACCCCGAGCTCACCACCATGGAGGAGGTCAAACGGCTGGTGGACTGGATCCACTCGAGGCTGGGCGAGGAAGTGCAGGTGTGCTTCCTGGATTACCGACCCGAGTTCAGGAGGATGGACATGTCCCCGCCTAGGTACGAGGAGATGGTGGAACTCGAGCGTTACGCGAAAAGCTTAGGGTTCGAGAGGGTGCACGCGCAGAAAACCTCCACGATCAGGTGAGGCGGGGAGGGAACCCCTCCCCGATGATGAAAGGGTAGGTTGCCGTCACCCGTCGGGATGCGGAGAGCCGTCCCGCCTTGAGGGGGTCCTCCCCTTGGCCGTCCACCCCATCGAATCCAGGTACGGATCGGACGAGCTCAGGGAGATACTGTCCGAGGAGAACAAGATCGCCAAAATGCTCGAGGTCGAGGCCGCCCTCGTCCGAGCCCTCTCCGAGGCCTTCGATTTCGTACCCGAGGAAGCCGCCGACGAGGTCGAGAGGGAAGTGAAGAGGATAACATCCGACCCGGAGGAACTGAGGAAGTTCGTGGAGAGGGCCAAGGAGATAGAGGCCGAGATCAAGCACGACGTGATGGCCGTGGTCAAAGCCCTGGCCGAAAGATGCCCGAAGGGCGGCGACTACATCCACCTAGGGGCCACCAGCAACGACGTCATCGACACCGCCCAAGCCCTGGTCCTGAGGGAGGCCCTATCCCACATACATCGGCGTCTGAGGGAACTCGCACTCGCCCTGGCCGAGAAGGCGGAGAAGTACGCCGAAACCCCCATCGTAGGGAGAACCCACGGTCAGCACGCCGTCCCCACGACCCTTGGCATGAAGTTCGCGATCTGGGCCCGGGAGGTAACCAGACACCTCGAAAGGCTCGCCGACGCCCTACCCAGGGTCATCGTCGGCCAGATGACGGGAGCCGTCGGGACGATGGCCGCATGGGGAGAGAAAGGTCCCGAGATACAGGAACGAGTCATGGAGATACTAGACTTAAGGCCCGTCGAGGTGTCCAACCAGGTCGTGCAGAGGGACAGACACGCGGAGCTGGCGGCGTGGATAGGCCTCGTCGCGTCCACCCTAGACAAGATAGGGAAGGAGATCAGGAACCTCCAGAGGACGGAAATCGCCGAGGTCATGGAACCGTTCGACCCGGAGAAACAGGTAGGCTCCTCCACCATGCCCCACAAGCGGAACCCGATACGATCCGAACGAGTATGCAGCCTGGCCAGGGTGCTCAGATCCAACGTGCAAGTCGCCCTCGAGAACGTACCGCTGGAGCACGAGAGAGACCTGACCAACTCCGCGAGCGAGAGGGTCTGGATCCCGGAGGACCTGCTGCTACTCGACGAGATGATCAAGCTCACGACCTACAACGTGAGAAACCTCGTGGTCGACGAGGACAGGATGCGTGAGAACCTTCACCTTACCAAGGGGCTCAACATGGCCGAGGCCCTCATGGTAGAGCTCGTGAAGAAGGGGATGGGCAGGCAGGAGGCCCACGAGAAGGTCAGACGACTCGCCATGAAGGCCTACGAGGAGGACAAATCGCTTCTCGAGGTCGCGCTGGAGGACGACGAGGTATCCTCGATGTTCGACGAGGATGAACTCGAAGAGGTATTGGACCCCGAGAAGTACCTCGGCGTGGCCCCACGCTTGGCCCGCGAGGCCGCGGAAAAGACGCTCGAGGACCTCGAGAAGATAGACGAGCGCGTCCGGGAGGTGCTGGGGTCCTGAGGGTACTGAAGTGCGACTGCGCTCGGGTCATCGAGATAGGCCATCTCAGGACCCCCGCCCCCTTTCACGACCCCACACACGTCCGAAAACTACCCCACGTCCTCGAAGGGACCGAAGAACTCGTCGAGGAACTGTTGGAGCTGGCCGAGACCCACTCCTTACCCCTAGACCTGGACCTTCCGGACGAGGCGGAGGAGAACGCGCTGGTGGCCGACGGGATCGAGTTCTACAGGCTGGAACGCGTACCGGACCCGCGGGATTTCTCGGAATTCGTCAACCGCCTAAGGCGCAGGAACTCCATAAGGGCCGTGTCGGTGCCGGATCCATCCTGGATCCCACTCCTGTACTACCTGGGCTTCGACCTGTTCGACGCCGGCCTGGTCCTACGTCTGACCCTCTCGAGTCGGCTACTGCTCGACGACTTCACCACCGAACCCGTAGAAACGGACGATCCGGTGGACCTGCTCAGGGAGAACTGGGTCCAGCTACAATTCTGCCTGGAGAGGCTGAGAGAAGCGGTGAGAAAGGGCACGCTCAGAACCCTCGTGGAATCGGTCGCGGTGCGAGATCCCAGGATGGCCGAAGTCCTGAAGATATCCGACGTGAAAGGCGTCAACTCCGAACACGTCAACGTGTCCAAGGACTCCACCGTCCTGTGTTCCACGGACCTCTCCTTCGACAGGCCCGAGGTGACGTGGTGGCTGGAGAGAGTCGTCAGGTACGAGCCCCCCGAGAACGTCGAGGCCGTACTCCTGCTCCCCTGCTCCGCCAGAAAACCCTACTCCACCTCCCCCACCCACCGACGGGTGATCCGGATAACCAAACGGTTTCCGATAGACGAAGCCTCGGTCACGAGCCCCCTGGGCCTGGTGCCGAGGGCCCTCGAAAGGGTGTTCCCGGCGGCCCATTACGACGTCAGGGTCACCGGACACTGGACGACCGAGGAGGTGGAGAGATCCGCCGACGTTTTCGAGGAGATATACCCCTGGGACGTCCCCGTGGTAGCGCACCTACCGGACGGATACGACCTCGTCGCGGAAGAACTCAAGGACAGGGGCTACGAGGTGGAACGTACGGTGGAACCCGGTGAACACCCCGCCTCCCGTCGCGCCCTCGACAGGCTGAGGAAAACCCTGGAGGAGACCGTGGGGCACGGCAGAAACCCCACACGCGACCACGTCCCCTCCGCCGTCTCGATGTTCATCTACGGTGTCGATCCGTTCCGCGACGGACGGACGAGGTTCGACGGGCAGCGGGTGAGGATCGACGGTAAGGAGATCATGGTCATAGTCCCGACATCCGGCCTCCCCGTGCCCACCCGGCAAGGGGTTGAATTGCTACTCGAAGAGGGAGTGGAGCCCGTAAGGGTGGACGAGATCCCGCCCGGGCCCGAGGACGTGGAAGTCCCCAAGGACGTGATACCCGGCCTCCAATGGCCGGCCGTAGGACCCGACGGGGAAACCCTCAGGGTGAGACTCGTGATAAGACCCGAGGACTGCCCCCGGGACGCGAGCCCGGTGGAGATCAGATCATGAGTGGAGAGCTTAAGGTCACCATAGTCACGGAGGGAACCTACCCGATAGTCCTTGGAGGCGTCACGATCTGGGTTCAAAGGCTCATAGAAACGCTATCGTGCGTCGACTTCAACATCCTGTGCCTGACACCGCCCGGCAAACACGAGCCGGTGGTGGACCTACCCGAGAACGTCAAACGGGTCATACTGAAATCCGTGGTACCCTCTCCCTCGGCCGTCAGGAGGATCCTGGCAAAGCTGAAGTACCAAACGAAACTCACGGGGCTAAGAACCGGTTCGAAAGCCGTGGACGTACTCGAGAAGATGCTCCTCGAAGGAGAACCGCTCGAAGAACGTGAACTGAAGGAAATCTGGGAGGTATCCAAACTAGCACCGGGGGAAGTCTTCCCTGGAAAACGCGTCATAGAGCTGGTGAGGGAACTCCACAGGGAAAGACCCGACACCCCGCTCGCCGACGTGTTCTGGGCGGTGGCCACCACCGCCTCCTTCGTGATAAACGCGGCCTCCGGTGCCAGGGAGATACCCGAATCGGACGTCCTTCACCCCCAGGACTCCGGCGTGTCGGGTTTCATATCCTCCGTGACCAAGGTGGCGAGAGGAATACCGTTCATGGTAACCGAGCATGGGATCCTCCTGAGGGAGCTCGACGGTAGGCTCTCGAGCATGGACCCGGACGTGAAGGAACTCTACGAGAACGTGTTCAGGTCGATGCTCTTCACCACGTACGAGCACTGCGACGAGATAGTATCGATATCCGATTACCACGCCGAGCTCTCGATAGAACTAGGCGCCCCGAAGGACAAAGTCGACGTGATATATTCGGGGGTCCAGCGTGAGAAGTACGCCCCGGAGGATCCCGATTCGTTCTTCTCCGAGAAATACGCGGGCCCTAACCCGTGGGAGATCGGCACCATAGCCAGGGTCGAGTACATCAAGGGAACCGACGTCATGATCGAGGCCGCGGGCAAGGTGATCGAGGAGAGGGATGACGTCGTGTTCCACGTGGTGGGACCCTTCGACGACGAGGAGTACAGGGAGGAATGCGAACGGCTCATCAAGGACCTGGGTCTCGAGGGGAGGTTCCACCTCCACGGTCCGTGCGCCCCGGACGAGGTAACGGACTGGCTCCACAGGTTTCACGTGTTCACCCTCACCAGCAGGTCGGAAGGACTCCCCCTATCCCTCCTCGAGGCCATGAGCGCCGGATGCCCCGTGGTGGCGTCGTCCGTCGGAGCCGTTCCCTACGTCGTGAACGAGAGGATAGGGAGGGTGTTCGAGCCCGAGAACCCCGAGGACGCCGCCAAGGCGTACCTAGACGTCATAGAGAGCGCGGAGAAGGCGGAGCAGATGGCCAGGGAGTCGTTTAAGGAATCGGAAAAATATGATTTGAAAAGAAGCTGCAGAGGTTACTTAGAGAAGTACAAGCAGATCGC
>JAADCQ010000037.1 GCA_013154335.1 Methanopyri archaeon | reverse complement strand
TGCTCGAGGAGATCAAGGCGGCGGCCCTGCTCCACAAGGTGGACAGGCTGGATCCGACGGCCACCGAGGCGCTAGAGGTGTTGGAGATGGCCACGGTTCGGGCGGCGGCGTTCTATCGGAGCGCCGAAATAGGGGAACTAAAGGACGGCAAGGCGGCGGATATCGTGGTTCTAGACGGCGACTCGCCCAGATTGAGGCCGGGTCACGACCCGGTGTCCGACGTGGTTTACTCGGCGGTGGGAGCGGACGTCAAGTGCGTGATGGTGGCGGGTGAATGGGTCGTCAAGAATGGGCGGGTGGTGACCGTGGACGAGGAGAAAATACTCGAAGAATTCACGGAGGCGGCGCGCGAGTTGGCGTCTCAATGACCTATCCTCCTGTACATGTAGGCCCCAGCCGCCGACGCCCCTAGAACGATCGCGACCAACGGCCCTAGGTACCACCCGTACTCGGCGCCCATGGGTCCACCCCTGCCTCCCTTGCCTCCTTTACCGTGCTTGCCTCCACCCCCGAACAGGTGTTTCAGCGCCTCTATGAACCTCTGAACGGCGCTCTTGACGGCTTTGGCGACTTTCTTCGCGCCACTGGTCACGCTGGACGCGGCTTTCGACACCGCGTGACCCACCGCCGAGGATCCGCCGGCGGCCCCACCGGCCGACGCCGCCGCGCCGCCACCGGAACCGGAAGCGTGACCGCCTCCTCCGGAACCGCCGTGCTTAGAACCCCCTGAGGGCGCTGAACCTCCGCTCCCGGACGGGTGTCCTCCACCGCTCGACGGGTGCGACGCGTGGTGAACGTGATGGCTTTGCGGCGGGGAGGGTGAGGATCCTCCACCACCGGCCGTGTGGACGGGCACTTCCGGTGGAGGGGGTACGGGTGGGCTCACGTGTCCTCCTCCGGCGGTTTCGCTCCCGCCGCTGCTCCCTCCGCTTCCCGCTGAGGCCGATGGTCCGCCGGCGCCTACGACGGGAGGGGCCGGTGGTATCAGCTGTCCCGATGCGGCCGTGATCGCGACCGCCGCCGCCAGGATCGCGACGGTAACGGCACCACGGGCACGAACGGACACGTGCTCACCCCCTGTACCGTGCTGACGAAGAAGTCCTCGATACCCTGTAACACCTGGTTCAACGCGTCCATCGGGTTCGGTAACGTGATCCCGAATATATTCAAGGTCCCCGTCTCGGTTTGACTCGACTGAGGTTGTTCGTAGACCACCACTATCTGCTGCTGGACGTTAGCGGTACCGCTGGAGGACTGCCCGTTGTTCTCCTTCCCGCTGGACCCCGAGGTCGAGGCGTTCTCCTTGGTCTTGAACACGTCTGTTATCTTTATGGGAAGTTTCTTCATTAGACTTATATATTCATTGTACAGCTTCTCAATTTCGTTGTACTGATCTCTAAGCTTTAGACTCAAGTTATGAGCGTCGTTTATGTCACCTTCTTCCAGATACTCAGCGACTTTTTCACACTCTTTAGACATGATATTCAATAGTTCATACATCTTTTCGGATATCGATGCTAGCTTCTCAAGAATGTCCTTGTACTCGGGATGCTTAGGTATAGCTGCCTCGAGGTATTCATATGTCTTCTTCCAACTCTCAGCCGCTACCGCGTACCATTTGGCGAGCTTTCTAAACCCAGCAGGTGTCGGCGGTATTTTACCTCCTTCTAACGCATAAGTGTACAATGCTTCAACGAATGCTTTATCGATTGTGATTCTGTAATTGTCGTAATTAACCGGCATTTCTTTGCCTATGAAATAATACCCGTTTTCGAAAGTAACCGCTGGAATCCCCGCTTCAGCCACGGGTACAGTAACCCACTTCGGTGACGTTCCGTTCTGATAAGGATCCACTTTAGCACCTATAACCGAAGCTAGTATCTCGCTTATTTGAAGCGCTTTCTCAAACGACTCTCTGTTGGTATTACCCTGCACGGGGCCCGCGGGTATCAGGATGAACTCCGAGACTCCCCACGACGGTCGATGGGCGTGTACATCCACGAAGAACTCCGGTCTAGGCAGCGTGGTCCCGAGTTTCTTGGCCAACAGTTCCGGGTGTATCACGTAGGGTCTCACGTGGTAGTAGAAGGTCAGCTGGCCGAGCTCCCTGGAGACCGTGTAATCCTCCTGGATGTTGCCCGTCGAGTAGTACTGCTTGGGTATCTTTATCCAGGACACTATCAACGTCCCGTGGAACTCGCCGGAGTCGTAGACGAACCACTTCAGGGCCTCGAACATGCACTCGTGGGCTCCCGCCTCCAGCGGATGCACGCCCAGGGAGAACCAAACGCAGTGGCCCTCACCGTTCTTCCACACGTAGTAGTCGACGGGCACCTTGTACTCCTTGCCGTTCAGCGTCACCGTGTACGTCTCCGTCAGGTGGTAGTACTCCAACGCCGAGGACGCCATCGGTAGGCAGATAATTAGTACCGCCAAGGACGCGAACGCGCCGAGCGCTCTCATGATCACCCCCCTTCCCACGGGGGAGGTTGGTGTGTCCGACGGCCAGGCCGCCCGGGCATCGGCGGTGGACGCCACCACCTTCCGGGCGTGACCCCCGCCGGGTTGTATCGGACCCGAGACGAGCCGGGTCATCCGAAGGGTCCTCGGACCCCATCGCCGGCTCGGGGGCCCGGTATCCGTACCCTCGAGGACGTCGGCGAACGGGTTTTGCGATTTCGGGGGTGCCGAGTCGGTATGGACGTGAAGGAAGGAGAGTACGCGGTGCGCGACCTATCGCTGGCCCCCAAGGGTAGGGACATGATCGAATGGGCAAGGAGACACATGCCGGTGCTGAAGGTTATCAGGGAGAGGTTCGAGGAGGAGAAACCCCTAGAAGGAATCACCGTAGGGATGACGCTACACCTCGAGGCCAAGACCGCGGTTCTCGTCGAGACGTTGATGGCGGGAGGCGCCGAGGTCGCCATAACGGGATGTAATCCCCTATCGACCAAGGACGAGGTGGCGGCCGCTCTCGTCGAAGAGGGCGTTCACGTGTACGCGTGGCGCGGGGAGACGGAAGAGGAGTATTATGAGAACATCGACAGGGTCCTGTCCCACGAGCCGGACGTGATCGTGGACGACGGGGCCGACTGTATAGTCAGGGTGCACGAGAGGTTCCCCGAGATCGCGAAGAACGTGATAGGTGCCACCGAAGAGACCACCACGGGCGTCAACAGGCTGAGGGCCATGGCGGAGGAGGGCGTGCTCAGGTTCCCGGTGGTCGCCGTGAACGACGCCATGACCAAGTACCTGATGGATAACAGGTACGGGACGGGCCAAAGCGCGCTTGACGGTCTCATGAGGGCCACCAACGCCCTGATCGCGGGCAAGAACTTCGTCGTGGCCGGGTACGGTTGGTGCGGTAGGGGCATCGCCCATAGGGCTCGTGGACTGGGTGCCAACGTGATAGTGACGGAGGTTGACCCCGTGAGGGCCCTCGAGGCCGTGTTCGACGGGTTCCGAGTCATGAGGATGGATGAAGCCGCCGAGATCGGTGACATATTCGTCACGGCGACCGGGAACAGGGACGTGATACGGGGCGAACACATGGAGAAGATGAAGGACGGCGCCATCCTGGCCAACGCCGGCCACTTCGACGTGGAGATAGACAAGGAGTGGCTCGAGGAGAACGCCGTCGAGAAGGTGGAACGACGCGGAGGGCTCGTCACCGAGTACGTGTTACCGGACGGGAGAAGGTTGTACCTGGTGGCCGAAGGGAGGCTGGTCAACCTGGCCGCCGGGGAGGGTCATCCCATCGAGATAATGGACATGAGCTTCGCGCTCCAAGCGCTCTCCGTGGAGTACCTGGTGAAGGAAGGGCACGACCTCGAACCCAGGGTGTACAAGGTGCCGGAGGATATCGACAGGAGCGTGGCCGAGACGAAACTCGAGGCCATGGGCATCGAGATAGACGAGCTTACCGAAGAGCAGCGTAGGTACCTGTCGGATTGGCGGGAAGGAACGTGAAGCCCCTGAAGATCGAGGTCGATCGAAGGGCCGAAAAGCTCGCCGAGAGGTTCGGATACGCCCCCTACATGGTCGCCCGTTACCTTCACTTCCTCGGGAAGGAAGAGACCATCGAGCTGCTGAAGGCCGCGGACGAAGTCCCCCGCGGCCTCCGCGTGAACACCCTCCTGGTCGAGCCGGAGCCTCTCGTGAGGAGGCTCGAGGAAAGGGGGTTCGAGCTGGAAAGATGGCCGCCCCCCGTCGAGGAAGGTTACGTGATACTGAACGATCCACCGATATCGCCAGGAGCCACCTTGGAGCACATCATGGGTTACTACGTGCTTCAGGACCCCGCTTCCATGCTGCCCCCCGTGGTCTTGAACCCCGAACCCGGTGAGAGGATCTTAGACGCCTGCGCGGCCCCGGGGGGCAAGGCCACGCACGTCGCTCAGCTCATGGAGAACGAAGGTACCCTGGTGGCGATCGACGTGGATCCCGACAGGACGAGATCCCTCAAGAGCAACCTAGCGCGGTGTCACGTGAGGTGCGCTGTGGTCCTCAGGATGAACGCGCTGGACCTCCCCGAGACGGGGTGGCGGTTCGACCGTGTCCTCCTCGACGCTCCCTGCACCGGGGAAGGGGTCGTCCACAAGGACCCCTCCAGGAAGACCAGTCGGACGCTTGAGGACGTGATGGAGTGCGCGTCGCTGCAAAGGAGGTTGATCGACGCCGTGGTCGAGGTCCTGAAGCCCGGAGGCGTTCTGGTCTACTCCACGTGCACGTTCTCGCCCGAGGAGAACGAGATGATCGTTCAGTACGCCGTGGAGGAACACGGGTTTGAGATCGAGCCCGTGGATTTGGGATGGGGGGACCGAGGGTTGGAGGTCCCCGGGGTGGACGAGGAGGTGTCCGAGGCTTGCCTCAGGCTTTACCCTCATAAGCACAGGACCGGGATGTTTTTCATAGCGAGGCTGAGGAAGCCCGAGTGAACGTCGGGGAAGGGGTTGACTAAATTTGATACAGGAGTTCGAGCAGGTCCTGATGGAAAGAGACGTTCCAGCAGGCGTCAGGGCGGATGCTGTAGGGCTTTGCGAGGTCCTGTTATCGGTATCCGAGGATTGGGGTATGGACTGTGAGCATGGTATTAAAGAGTCAAAGAAAGAAGTGAGAGCATGGCTCATGGGAGAGGGGATGAATGCGGCCATCACGGTTGAGATAGGTGATCCGAAACCTAAGTTATCTCTGCGAACAGTGCTGGGGTCTGAGTTGGTAATAGACGTTTTTAGGAGAATAAAAGATGAAGGCATTAGATCGTTTAAGTTTGACGTTGAATGCTCGAATGCTAGGTTTGAGGGAGATTACGACGTTGGGATCGTTCAAGTTAAGGTAGCGGGAGGGGAAGGCTGGGAGGATCTCTCGTCCCAGCTCGAGGAAGCGGGTCTGAAAGTGGTCGAGGTGTAAGGGTCGGCCAAGGGGAAGATCCTCATCCTCCGATCGGGATGCGGGGACCTCCTCATCCCCCGACCAACCCCTCGCACAGGTCCACGAACCTCTCCCTAGCTTTCCCACCTCCCCCGTAGATCTCCCGACCCCTCCTCCCCATCTCCTCCAGCTCCTCGGGATCCGTGTTCACGACACGCTCCACGGCCGCCACAACGTCCTCCGGGTTCTCGGCGCTCTCCGCCGCGAACGCCACGCCCCGCTCTTCCATCTTCTTGGCCGTCACGTACTGGTGATCCCTCAGTACGTCCCTCCTCGGTAGGACCAGGACCGGTTTGCCGAGCGCGGCCGCCTCGACGGGGGTGGCTCCCCCCAGCGCGGCGACGACCGTGGACGCTTTCATGAGCGCGGGAACGTCGTGGAAGAACCTATCGACGACGGCTTTAGCGCAGCCCCCCTCTATTCTCCTCTTGAAATCCTTCGGATCCATCGCCTTCCCCGTGTTAGCCACCACGGTCCAGTCCTCGAGGAGGCCCCTTTTGACGCATTCCTCCAAACCCTTCAGCGCGGGAGCGTACCCCGCCGATCCGGTTATCCATAGCAGTACTGGCTCCTCCAAACCGTACCGTTCGATCGCTTCCTCGGGATCCGCCTCCTCGAAGGCCTTCGGCAGTATCATACCGACGTTCACGGCGCGCTCACCGTAGTACTCCCTCATATCCTCGTCCCAGGTCCCCACGAGATCGGCGCAGTACCTAGCTACCTTGCCCGATATCGACACGACGTCGGTGGGCTCGTAGTGGGCCACCGGTAGCCGCTTGAACTTGCCCGTGAGCATGGGGCCTATGGCGACGCCCGCCCCGGTCGAGACCACGAGGTCGGGTTTCAAACGACCGATCAGGGACGATGCCTCGAGTAGGTTCTTGATCGCGCCCTTGACGGCCTTGGAGGGTGGATCCCCCAGCTTTCTGGGCCTTGTCAGCCCGTGGACGGTGTCTTCGGGAAACCCCGCCACCTTCAGTCTCTCGACGGCTTGATCGGAATCGGCGTTCACGGCGAAGTGTACCTCGTGACCCCTGTCCGCCATCTCCTCGGCCACGGCTATCGCCCTCGTGAGGTGCCCGCCGTCCCCCGAAGCTATTAACACGCGCAAGTCGGCGCCCCCCGGGTGAACGGGATGTCCGTTCAGGTGGGGCTCGTGGGAAAGCCCAACGTCGGTAAGAGCACGCTGTTCTCGGCGCTGACCCTGAAGCCCGCCGAGGCGGCGGACTACCCGTTCACGACCGTGGAGCCCAACAAAGGTGTCGGCCACGTGAGGACCGAGTGCCCGTGCAGGGAGTTCGGTGTGGAATGCGATCCTAGAAACTCGGTATGTATCGAAGGGAACAGGTTCGTCCCTGTGGAGATCATGGACGTGGCCGGACTAGTACCCGGAGCCCACGAGGGTAGGGGCTTGGGCAACAAATTCCTCGATGATCTTCGACGGGCCGATGTCCTGGTGATGGTGGTGGACGCTTCGGGATCCACGGATGAGGAGGGCCGACCCGTGGAGCCGGGCTCCCACGATCCCCTTGAGGACGTCAGGTTCCTGGAGCGAGAGTTGGACATGTGGATCAAGGGTATACTCGAGAAGGATTGGGAACGGACGGCCCGTAGGGCCAGCCTCGAGGGTCTGACGGTGTACGAGGCCCTCGAGGACAGGCTGTCGGGGATAGGTGTGTCGAGGGAGGACGTCGAGAAGGCGCTGGAGGCGCTGGATCTCCCCGAGGATCTCTCGTCGTGGAGCGAGGAAGACCTCGAGGCGTTCGCCAGCGAGGTTAGGAAGGCCAGCAAGCCCATGGTGATCGCCGCCAACAAGATCGACGTGGAGGGAGCCGAGGAGAACGTGGAGAGGTTGAAGGAGGAGCTCGACTACCCGGTGATCCCCGTGTGCGCCGAGGCCGAGCTCGCCCTGAGGCGGGCCGCGGAGGAGGGCCTCGTGAGGTACGTTCCGGGGGACTCGGATTTCGAAATCCTGGACGAATCGAGGTTGACCGACGAGCAGAAGCGGGCTTTGGAGTTCATCCGTGGCATAATGGAGGAGTGGGGAGGCACCGGGGCGCAGGACGTCGTGAACGAGGCCGTCCTCGGGGCGGCCCGACGGATAGTGGTGTATCCGGTCGAGAACGAGAACAAGCTGTGCGACTCGGAGGGTAGGGTCCTTCCCGACGCCATCCTGCTGGAGGAGGGCTCGACGGCGAGGGATCTCGCTTACAAGATCCACTCGGAGATAGGTGACTCGTTCGTGCGGGCGATCGTGATAAGACCGGACGGTTCGAAGGATGTCGTGGGGGAGGATTACGTCCTCTCCCACGGTGACGTCGTGAAGATACAAACGGCGTGAGCGGCGACGGGGGTGAGGAACTCGGTGAAGCTCACGGTCCCCGCGGTCGCCGCCCTCATCCTCACGTGTCACGGGGTGGCGGCCCTGGGGGCCGGTACCTCCACGACGTCGGTGAAGACCGTCACGCAGCCCGTGGTCAGCAACGTTCCACCGAGTGAAGCGGTCAGCGTGAACCCACAGGAGTACCAGTCGAAGTACAGCGAGCTTACGAGTCATAGACCCATGGAGTCATCGGTTTCATCCCAAAGGACCGTGGGGCCGACGGAAGCCGCCCCTACGGCCCCGGTGGTGTCCAAGAGGTCCTCCGCACCGAAGGCGAAGCCCTCGTCCAAGGCTAAACCCGCCGGCGGTAAGAAGCCCCTCGTCAACCCGAACGCCCCGAACCCCGTCGAGCGGAGCCCGTGGGGGCTCAAAGCGGTGCTGGGGGGCTTGATGGCGGTCGGGTTCTGCGTGGGTGCTTACGGGTTCCTGCGCAGGAGGAAAAAGGAGGAAGAGCCGACGAAGGTTCCGGCCGCCTAGTCTTCTTCCCTCATGAACCTATCCAGAACCCGCATGGCCGCGTCCGCGGCTTTTTCCACGGCCTCTTCGACCTCTTCATCGTCCACGGGGGCCAACGGGTGGACCTTGACGTCCACCTCCACCTCCACGTCCTTCCCGTCCACGACTATCTTCAGATTGACATCATCGACATCCCTGGGTGATAAACGTTTGGAGATCTCGGACATGGCTGCTTCGTACGCTTTTTCGAAAACCTCCTCCTTAGGCGGCATTCGCGCCGCCTGACCCACCGCCGCCTTGCTGTTGCTGCATCATCTTCTGGATCTTCTTCTGCAGGGTCTCGATCTGCTTCTGCAGTCTCTTCTCCTGCTTCTCCAGGGTCTTGATCCTGAGTTCCAGCGTGTCCTTACGCTCCTTCAACTCCTCGACGACCTTGTCCGGGTCCGCCTCTATCAGGAGCCCTCCCACGGTTTTGTAAACGGTCACGTCTTCGTCTATGTCCTCGAGCTCCTCCAGGGCCCTCTCTATCTCCCTCAGCTGCAGCTCCAGCTGCTGTTTTTGGGCCGTTATGGAGTTCAGCTGCTGTTGGAGCTGCTGAAGTTGGGCCACCTGCTGCTCTAGATCTTGGGCCATCCTATCGCCCCCAAGACCCTCTCGACGGTGGATACCAGCCTCAGGACACCCGTAACGGATGCCCTTAGAGCAGGCACGTCCTCGGCTTCGATCGATATTTTTAGATTGCCTTCATCGACGGTCAGATCCACCTCGGATCGCCTCCTCGGCATGAGTTCGACGTCGGGGATCACGGCATCGTACACCAGCTCGGCCAGGTCCTCGTCCCCGTACTCCACAACGCACTCGAACCTCTGCAACCTCACACCTCCATCGTCTCCCGCTCGGTGGAAAACTCACGGTAGAAGAGGGCGGGCCCCACCTTCTCGTCACCCTTATGAAACACCCAGGTACCCAAGTACCTGGGATGACCCTCCACGACTATCAGCACGTCACCCGGAACGTCCGACAGGGGTCCTATCCGGGGTTCGAAGGGAACCCCCAGCACGTCCGCCAGCGCCTCGGCGACCTTCACGTGACCGGATACGGGCCGCTTCGAGGTGGTTACGGTCAGCTCACCCTTGAGCTCCGTCCTATCCCCGATGAACTCACGTTGGAGTTTGACGCCGCCCAGCCTGAACTTCAGTACGGTCTCGGGCGGGACCTCGGTGATATCCACGAAAGAGACCTCACTGGGGTTTCCCTTCCACTCCGTGACGTAAAGAAGGACCTCGGCGTCCTCGGCCAGGGCTTCGAGGATGGTGTCCCTGAGGTTCTTGGTCCCGCGTTGGACGTAGACGGCATCGGGGAAGGCGTGTTCGAGGTCGCGGCAGAGGGATCTGGTGCGCCTGGCGGGCCTCTTGGAGGTTGTTATGGCGACTTTCCTCAACGGGCCTTGTACCTCCGGGGGACGGGCTTCCTAGGCTTGACAACTATCCTGAAACCGCAGTTGGTGCACCTTATCGGGTCGCTGTTTATGTCCAGCATGACCTTGGCGCCGCACCTCATGCACCTGTACTCGTAACGCTCTTCA
Organism: Methanopyri archaeon; assembly: GCA_013154335.1. Lineage (GTDB taxonomy): Archaea > JAADCQ01 > Methanopyri > Methanopyrales > Methanopyraceae > Methanopyrus. The sequence goes on along the minus strand of JAADCQ010000037.1, from coordinate 18,993 downwards.
TCCTCCATCATGGCTTAGCGCTCCTCCAGGGCCTTCTTGATGGCCCTTTTCACCATCCTCTGCGCGTCCGTCTCCGGGTAGTAAGCGCCCCCGGTGAACGTGGCACCGCACTTGGTGCACTTCCAGATGCCGGTGCTCACGCGCTTGACGGCGACCCTACCGCACTGTGGACACTCGTGCTTCCTCCTCTGAACCGCCTCGACCTCCGCGACCCTTCTTCTGATCCTCATACCGTACCTCGGGCCGAACCTACCGGCGGGACCGACCTTCTTGGTGTGGCTCCATCTTCTCTTCGACACCCTTGGACACCCCCGGCGCCCCGGATCAGGACTCTATTTGAGCTTTCACGGTCCTCCTGATCTCCTTGGATTTCTTGACGGCCATCTCCAGGGCCTCCTCGAACGCCTTCGGTGGGAACTCACCCTTGTCCCCCTTCTGGACCGCGCACACGTCGCCCCTCTCGTTCGTGGTCACGGTCATCCTAGCGTCCATCACTATCTCCTCCTCCAAGCACGGATCCACGAGCACGTGATCCTCGATCTTGGCCACCGTGACGGAGATCGGGAAGTCTCGGAACGGTAGGGGACGGGTCTCATCCTCGATGACCTCGACCTCGTCGTCCTCGACCTCGACCTCAGGCACCTCCGCCGTCGCCAGCGCGGCCACCGATCCCATGAGGGACGCGTCGAAGAGGTTCCCGTCGTGGTCCAGGACGTGGATATCGACGAACACGACCCAGCAGTGCTCGCCCTCGACTATGCACAACTCCTCGAGATCTATGGCCTCGGACTCCCTTATCCCCCTGTCCACGACGCGCGACAGCTCTATCGCGTTCTCGTCGGGAGGGCCGGGCTCGAACGTGGGATCCGCCAGGGGCACGAGTTCGGCGTTGACGGCGAGTGCCCCTTGATCCGGGGTGTCCGGGAACGGTGTCCCCACTTCCAACTTCACTCCGACCACGAGTTGCGTGTTGCCGAGCCTTACGAGGGCCGAACCGTTTGCCTTCGAGATGACACCGGTCCTCACCTCTATAGGCCTGAACTCGTCGAAGTCCCTGCCGTCGATCCTTTCCCCCGTTCTTATCATGGAGAGAACCTCGTGACGTTTTATCTTGGCGAGCAAATCGAGGTCTAAGCTCACTTTCACTCTCCCCCGTACTTACGCTTCAGCGCTCTTCTCTGCTCTCTGTAGATTATCTTGCATCCCTTCTTCGCTAATCTCACAGCTTCCTTAAATTCATCTTCAGTCATGTTACCATCCATTTGAAGCAGGGTGATAGCGTCGTACTTCGGCATCATGGCGAGGGGAACGTCCGCCTCGCCGTAACCGTCCTCGTAGTACATGGGGTCGAGCACGATGTGCCCGTCCACCTTACCTGCGGCCACGGCCGCGACGAGGTCCTTCATCTCGATCCCCGCGTCCGCCAGGGCGACCGAGGCCGCCGTTATGCCGGCACACCTGGTGCCCGCGTCGGCCTGAAGCACCTCCACGAAGATGTCGATGGCGGTTCTCGGGTAGTACTCGGTGAACAGCGCGGGTTCGAGGGCTTCTTTGGATAGCTTCGAGATCTCTATCGACCTACGGTCCGGACCCGGCCGCTTCCTCTCGTCCACCGAGAACGGGGCCATGTTGTACCTGAACCTGATGACGGCCCTGTCCGGCTTCTGCTTGTGCCTGGGGTGGAGTTCCCTCGGGCCGTAAACGGCGGCGATTATCTTGTTCGAACCCAGTTCCAGGTAAGCGGACCCGTCGGCCCTCTTGAGCACGCCCGCCTGGATCCTGAGCGGTCTCAGCTCGTCGGGTTTCCTGCCGTCGAGTCTGGTTCCATCCTCGGCGATGAGTCGTTCAGGCTCCTCCGCCATTCCCAACTCACCACCTGGACAACCTCTTGAGGGTTGACTCCAGCCAATCCGTAAGACCCGACAGGTGGGATCTCCTTTCGATCTCCACGATGGCACGGACGGCGAGATCCTCCCTGATCTCGCGGGGTTCCTCCCTGGCCCGGATGAAGATCCTCCCGTTGATACCCACGAAGATGTCGCATCCGAGCACGTCCTTCAGCATCCTGACCATGGAACCCCTGCGACCTATCACCCGGGGCACCTTCACGGGGTCTATCTCCACTATCCTCCCGTCCTTCAGGCGGCCGAGCGGGTTCATGGCCTCGCCCTTGGTGGTCAACTTGACACGCTTGACGGGATCCACTTCCTGCACGAGGGCTCCCACGACGTCCCCTTCCCTCAGGTACTCGGAGAGATCCGTCGTGATCAAGTCCACCTCCTCGTCGACGAACTCGGACACGTGAAGTACTCCCGGCGTGGGAGCCCTTATGTCCAACAACCAGGAGGAGAACTTGACTTCCTGGACGATCCCTATCACGTAGTCCCCTTTGGTGGGCACGTACGGTCCCGAGAGGGGGATCACCCTCACCTTCCTGCCCTCGATCGACGCCAGCCCGGTCACCTTCGAGTAGACCTTATCGCCTTCCCTGTACGTGCCATCGCTGGCTATCACCTGACCCTCGGCGAGCAGCTCACCGGGCGTGACCACCTCCCTGTCCTCGACGTAGATCCTGTACTCCGGCACGGGGCCTTCCCCGGTCAATCACCAAGCGCGTCCGGAAACTCGTTGGTGGCTGCCTCGACGAGCTTCACGGCGTTCTCCGCGTCGTTGAGGTCTAGAACCTCCGAGGGGGAGTGCAGGTACCTGGTCGGAACCCCAACGACCCCGGAGGGAACGCCTCCACGTGTGAGATGTATCGCGGTGGCGTCCGTCGTACCGCCCTCACCTACCTCGAGTTGGTACGGGATATCCTCCCTCTCCGCCACCTCGATCAGCAACCTCCTCACCTTGGGGTGGGCTATCAGACCGCGCCCGCTGGCGTCGACTATCGTGAGAGCCGGACCTTCACCCAGGGACAACTCGCTCTCCTTCACACCGGGAACGTCCCCGGCGACGGCCGTCTCCAGGACCAACGCCGCGTCCGGGTAGATCTTGAAAGCCGAGGTTTTGGCACCCTTCAGACCCACCTCCTCTTGGACGGTACCCACGAAGTAGACCGTGGGCTTCACCTCCTCGTTCTCGTGAAGCAACTCGGCCAGGGTCAGCATGTTGGCGACGCCTACCTTGTCGTCTAACCCCCTGCCCACGATCCTGTCCCCGTGGAGCCTCTTCAGGTCCCCCCTCAGGACGCCCACGTCGCCCACGGATACCATCTCCTCCGCCTCCTCCCTGTCGGACGCCCCTATATCGATGAACAGGTCCTTGTGCTTCTGAACGCGCTTCCTCTCCTTGGGTTCCATGATGTGTGGGGGCTTTGTCCCGATGACGCCCTCGATCTTCTCTCCCTCGGAGTTCACCAGGGTAACCCTCGAACCGGGTAGTATTCTGTCATCTATACCCCCAAGCTTGGCGAACTTCAAGAAGCCCTTCTTGTCTATGGATTTCACTATAATGCCTACCTCGTCCATGTGAGCCGCGAACATGAGTTCGAATTTCTCCTCTCCATCTATCCGACCTATCACGTTACCCATAACGTCGGTTTCCACACGGTCACACACGTCGGATAGGGAATCCTTAACGTAACCACGAACGTCGTCCTCCCATCCGGGGGGCGCCACACGATCAACTAGTTCCTCAAGATGCTCAAATATCCTCTCCTTGACGTTCATGGGCCTCCCACCTCTTCCCTCTCCAGAAGCTTGCTCTCGAACTCCCCTTTGGTTATCTCGTTAAGGCGTTCGAAAAGCTCATCCTGAACACCAGCCGGCAGTTTAATCACCGCTATCCAGGCGCCGTCAGGCTGCCACTCCTCCTGCTCTACCTCTCCGTACTCCCTTACCACACCCATAGCCTGACCCGTGTATTGAGGAGGTATCCTAACAGCTATCTTCACTTCCTCGAACTTGAGAGGTAGGATAGGTCGTATAGCTTTGATAACTTCCTTCACTTGCTCCTCGGCACTCTTCATGGGATCGATGTGTACACCAGCCTCCTCCATTGCTCTTTCTATCCTTTCAGGCGGGTGAGGTGTCCCCGTTCTCGGGTCCACGGCTCTCCTCGATATCATATGTACTATCCTTTTCTTGACCTCCTCCTGCATCCTCCTCCGCTGCTCTGCCGTTAGCTGAATTTGGCCTTCTTTGATTATCACCTCGGCGACCTTGGTGGGTTCCGTGGTACCGAAGACCTCCTCCATGGCCTGCTCGGAGGCGCGTTCCCCCTTCCTCGCGTCCCTGAACACCTGCTCCACGGCCAGGATCTCCTCGACGTCGACGTCCTCGCCTTCCCTCAGCTTCCTGGCCCCTTCCGGGTCGACGAGAACCTCGAACCTCTCGCCTCCCTTCTCCAGCCGCGCCACGACGGCTTCGTCCAGGCTCACCCTCGCCAACCCGGGTTCACTCCCCCTCATCGCCCTCTTCTTCGGGACCTTCCTCCTCGGTCTCCTCCTCGGCGGCTACCCTCTCGAAGACCTCCTGGATGACGTCCCTCTCCAGCTTCCTGAAGCCCTCGGAGTCGACCACGGCGATCTCGAGGTTCTCGACGTCCGTTTCCTCGCGTGAGGCCCTGTACAGGGCCTTGATGGCCAGCTCGATGGCTTCCTCCAGCGACATGCCCTCGTCGTACTCCTCCTCGAACACCTCCAGGGCTTCCTGCCTGCCCTCACCTATGGCCGTGGCCTTATGCTCGGTGAAGGCACCGCTGGGATCCGTCTCGAAGAGGTGACACCCGGTGTTATCCACCCCGGCGACTAGGAGGGCCGTACCGAAAGGTCTCACGCCGCCGTGCTGGGTGTAAACCTGCTTGAGGTCGCAGATCGATTTGACGAGGACGTACACGTCGATGGGTTCTCCGTACGTGTACCTGTAGGACTGGGCCTCCATCCGGGCCCTTTCGACGAGAACCCTGGCGTCGGCCACGAGGCCCGCGGTGGCCGCCCCTATGTGATCGTCTATCCTGTACACCTTCTCGATGGACTCGGGTTCGATGAGCTTGGACGTGACGCGCTTGTCGACGCCCAGGACCACGCCCTCCTCCACCTTTATCCCGAGCGCCGTCGTGCCCCGCTTCACGGCTTCCCTGGCGTACTCGACCTGGAAGAGTCTGCCGTCGGGGCTGAAGACCGTGATGGCGCGGTCGTACGCGGCCTGTGCGGGTTGGACCACGGGGACCTACCCCCTGAGACCTTTATGACTGGTGAACTCGACGACCCTCCCGCCGTCGAGGACGTCCACCTGACCGCCCTCGTACAGCAGGAGGGCACGCCCATCGGGCAGACGCTCGATTCCCCTCTTCGGGAGCCTTTTGAAGAACCTCCTCGCTCCTTTAACCGTTCCGGAGGTGCCCAATACCTCCACGAACACGCGACCCAGGGAGGGATCCCTCCGGTACATGGACAAGGCGGCCTTGGCCTTACCCTCTTCACCCCTACGAACGCGTAGGATCCCCTTGAGATCACGACCGTCGAAATCGAGAAGCCACGGTCCTATCTTCCCGGTCTCCACGGGTCCTAGCACGGAGGTGAGGGCTCGCACGATGAACCTCCTACCCGCGTTGAAAGACCATGGTTCGTCGGGCAATCTCTCGGACCACACCTTGAACGCGATGTACCTCCACCTCGGCCTCAGGACCGACCCCGTCCTCGGCCTCGTACCACGGCCACCCCCGGGACGACGAAGACGTGTTTACACGCGACGTTCCAACGCAACGTCTCGATGGGTCCCTCCCTACAGACCTCTTCCACCTCCTCGTCCTCGAATCCCAGAAGCTCCCGGAGAATCTCCTCCTTCTGCTTGGGAGGGACCAACTCGAGGGGATCCCTGGCTCCCGTCGCCACTATCATAGGGAAGCGTTTCAACCTCCTCATCCTGAGCGCGTCCCGGAGTCTGGAAACCCTCCAGGCCAATCCCTCGCCTTCGGCCCTGAACAACCTGGCCAGTTCGAACTCTATGTACGTCATCTTACGCCTGGCGAGTTCGATCTCATGCTTCCCGAAACCCGCGTGAGGTTGTCCCTTCTCGGGGTGGGAGAGAGCATCCACCCGGGGGTCGGACAGCGCGGCCCGGTTGACGGCGGGATCGCCCCCGGAGACCGCCAGGTAGTACACGATTCCCCGGACCCTCGGGACCAACCTGCGCAGGGAACCCGGGTCGTTCACGGTGAGCTTGCAGCCGGGGAGAACCAGGACGTCCGGGGGAACCTCGTCGGATACCTCGGACGTTATCTCCTCCGCGAGCCACTCGACGTCGCCCACGTTCCCGGGTCCTACCTCCACGCACTCGACCACGACCTCGTACCCGAGGCGTGCGGCGTCGAGGGCCATCCTCGTGGGATCGGTGTCGTCGACGTGGATGCGGGGTTCCACGTGTTTGGCCTTCCTCAGCCTTCGGAGGAGAACGCGTCCAGTTTCTTCAGCGTTCGCATCCCGCCCTCCCTGCTCGCCGGGTAACTCTCCAGGTTCACCTTCACCCTGATGACGTCGTCCGCCTCCGATAGCCTGAGCTCCCCCATGTAGGCCCGCTGCTTGTCGAACCTCAGGTACAGGTTACCCTTGTCGTCGATCCTGCGCTCTATGTCCTCCCACATGTGCTCCCGTTCTTCCTCCGGTAGGTTCTTCTCCCAATGCTCCAACACTTTCCTTAGGTGCTTGTTCTTGTCTAAGTCCACCTGTATTATGGTGATGGGGTTCCCGTGGTGCCCCTCTGCATACATGAACTCTATGTTCACGTCGTCCTCGTCCAACACGTCTCCTAGGACCGTCCTGAGGGCCTTCATAACCTTGGTTTCATCCTCAGTGGCGTGTGCTATAACCCGGGCCGTGATACGGTTAACGGGGACACGGGACAAGGCGGAAAACACCCGAACCCAGGGCGTTTAGGTACCCCTCCTGTTGTACTTCCTGAGGCTCGGTCTGACCTTCTCCGTTCCCATGCCCTTCTTCCTGAGACCTCTACCCTTCTTACCGGCGCCGGTCTTACCCCTGAAAACCCTACCCTTCTGCGACCTCTGACAGATCCAGTTTATCCTCGGGTCACTCTTGATCTGCGGGTGGTTGGGGTCCACCATGATCACCTCGTAGTACTTGTACTGCCCGTCCTCACCGACCCAGTACGAGTTCAACACCTCCAGGTTCGGGAACTTGCGCTGGGCCCTCTCCTCGGCTATCCACTGCTTGCTCTTCTTGGGGGAGAACTTGTTCTTACCCATCCTCTTCGGTCTCCTACCCTTCTTCGGCCTCGGCTTCCTCCTGCCCCCCTTAGGGACCCTAACCCTGACCACCACGTAACCCGGTTTGGCCTTGTAACCCAGGCGTCTGGCCCTCTCTATACGTGTGGGCCTCTTGATCCTCTTGACGGCGGGACCCTTCCTCCATTTCGGGAGTCTTTCCTTCTGGGCCTCGGCGACGTACGAGTCCTTGGGCCGCTTCCAAGCTTCCCTCATGTACTTGTACATGGACAAGGTACGACGGACCCCCTAACCTTCGTCCGAGGCGCGATCCCGGACCTCTTTAAGGGCCTCGGCCACCATCTCCCTGACGGCCTCCCTGCCCTCCCTGACTCTCTTCTCGAACACGGCGGCGGGCGAGAGCTCCCTGATTATCGCGTCCACGAGTCCCTCCTCGGGTTCGACACCTAGCTCCTTCAGCCTAGCCGCCACGACGTTCCTCGCGGCTCTGAAGACCTCGGTGGCCATTTCGGCGTCGGTCCTGTCCGCCTGGTGCACTATCATGGCCTCCGGCGTGTTGGGTGGGACGGGTGATCCCCTGCCGTGGTGAGCCGCGACCGCGTGGACGAGCTCCAGGGGAGCGCCCCTGGCGTAGAGTTCGGCGGTGATCACGGACAGGTGGTCGATCCTCCTCCCCAGGTCCGACAGCTTGTACCCGCCGTCTTCCTTCTCCTCGTACGAGGTGACCTTGCCGTAGTCGTGGAGGATGGCCGCGGCCTTCACGATGTCGACGTCCACTTTCACGCCGTAGACGCTCTCGAACACCTCCGCTAGGGCCACGGCCATTTCGGCGACGGAGACCGTGTGTTCGAGCAACCCGCCCGGGTACGCGTGGTGCGTCGACCTGCTCGCGGGGGCACGTTCGAAGGGTATCGTCGGTTCCACCTCCGTGTGGGTGAACCCCTCTTCCAAAACGTTCTTAACCAGGGCCCTGGTCTCCGCGTCACCGATGGAGTCCACGACGTTCCTCAACCTTTCCTCAAGTTCGCGCTTGAAGTCCTCGTCCAAACACGACACCCCACTGTTTCAACGCGGGACGCGGGGTTCCTCCCATGGTCGAGGGGGATTCATTTCTGCTGGGAGCGTAGGATCCCGGACGAGGTCAGGATCTTCGACACGACGCTCCGCGACGGCGAACAAACCCCAGGTGTAAGCTTAACGGTCGAGGATAAGGTCAGGATCGCCGAAAAGCTGGACGAGTTCGGCGTGGACACCGTGGAGGCCGGATTCCCGGTGGCCAGCGAGGGGGAGTTCGAGGCCACCAAGAGGATAGCCGAGACGGTCTCGTGCGAGGTGGCCGGGCTGGCGAGGTGTGTCAAGGGCGATATAGACGCGGCCGTGGACGCGGGGGTCGACTGCGTCCACGTGTTCATAGCGACCTCCGATATACACCTGAAGCACAAGCTGGAGATGACCAGGGAGGAGGCGTTGGAAAAGGCCGTGGAGGGCGTCGAGTACGCCAAGGATCACGGTGTCGTGGTGGAGTTCTCGGCCGAGGACGCCACGCGGACGGACACGGACTACCTGCTCGACGTGTACAAGGCCGTCGTGGACGCGGGCGCCGATAGGATCAACGTGCCGGACACCGTCGGCGTTATGGTTCCTTCAGAGATGTACAGGTTGGTCCGGAGGGTAGTGGACGAGGTGGACGTGCCCGTCAGCGTTCACTGTCACAACGACTTCGGTCTGGCCGTGGCGAACTCGTTGGCGGCCGTGGAGGCCGGGGCCTCCCAGGCGCACGTGACCGTGAACGGGATCGGGGAGAGGGCTGGTAACGCGTCCCTGGAGTGCTTCGTCATGGCGCTGAAGGCCCTGTACGGGGTGGATTTAAACGTCAAGACCGAGATGCTCGTCGAGCTCTCTAAGCTCGTGGAGAGTCTCACCGGGGTCCCGGTGCCTCCCAACACGCCGATCGTGGGTGAGAACGCGTTCGCGCACGAGTCCGGTATCCACTCCCATGGTGTCATCAAGAAGGCGGAGACGTACGAGCCGATAAGACCGGAGGACGTGGGCCATAGGCGTAGGATAGTGGTGGGCAAGCACGCGGGTAGACACGCGGTGGCCAAGAAGCTGGAGGAACTAGGGTTCAGCCCGGACGAGGACGAGTTGGAGGAGATCCTCAGGAGGGTCAAGGAGCTCGGCGACAAGGGTAAGACGGTGACCGAGGCGGACCTGGAGGCGATAGCCCGGGAGGTCTTGGGGTCCGTGCCCGAGGAGGAGGCCAGGGTCAAGCTGGAGGAGCTCGCGGTCATGACCGGGAACAAGATGACACCCACGGCTTCCGTGAGGGTTCTCCTCAACGGGGATGAGCACAGGGCGGCAGAGGTAGGCGTCGGTCCCGTGGACGCTGCCCTCAGGGCCGTGGAGGAAGCCGTGAAGGAGCTGGGTGTGGATGTGAACCTCGTGGAGTACAGGTTGGAAGCCATAACCGGGGGTACCGACGCGCTGGCCGAGGTCGTGATCAAGCTCGAGTCGGACGACGGGAGGACCGTCACGGCGAGGGGTACGTCGGAGGACGTCGTGATGGCGAGCGTAAAGGCCTTCGTCCAGGGCCTGAACCTCCTCCTAAGGGAACGGGGGGAGGCCTCCTCAGGGAAGTGATGAACCTTGGTGGTGCTCCCCCCGACTCGCCCGAGGAACCCTAACCGCTACGTCGACGTGGCCAAACCCACGGATCCAGCCGCCGCGTGGGAGGTCTCCCGTGCCCTCGAAGCGCTGGGCAAGAACACCGTGTCTAAAGCCCTCAAACACGTCGATGAACTCGAAGTGAAAGCCGTCCTGGACGTCACGGATCTCACCCCGGAAACCGTGGGAAGATGCCTGGTCGGTCATGACGAGCTCCAACGCCTGAGCAAGATGAGGAGGATAACCGGACGCACGGTCCCCGAGGTCTGCGCCGCGGTCATCCTGTGCGCCATGAGCGTCGACGCGTTCAGGGAGGACGTCGAACGCACCCTCGAGATAAGACACGTCTACAGGAACATCTCAGGGGCCTCCGATTACGAGGAGTTCTGCAGGGCCCTCAGGGACGCTCGGGTGCTCCCGCCGAGGGAACTCGCCATCGCGGTGACGAACTTCCTGAAATCACACCTCGGCCACGTGACGTCGGCGTGTAGAACGGCGTTGAAAAGGGCGGCCGAGAGGAAGGACCTCGACGCCATCCGTGTGATGGTGAAGAACGTCCTGGAGGCCCGTGAGGAGATAGAGAAGATCAAGGAAGTCAGGGAACTCTACTGCGTGAACAGGGGAGGTGAGCCCCCGAGGGAGTCCTAGATCTTCAACGCCTCGAGCTCCTCCTCCAGCCCGTACTTCTCGGCTACCTCCTCCAGGGCGGACTCCGACGCCTCCGGGAGCTCCAACCCCTCCATCAACGCCTTCACCCTACGCTCGAACTCGGGTTCCCCCGGGATCACCACGTCCTCCCCGGACGCCTTGATCTGTGCCAGGAGCCTTTCCAACCCCTCGAAATACCCGTGCAGCCCGGTCAAGGAGGAAATATCGAGCGCTACGAAGACATCACCCTTGTTGCAGGGCACCGTCGGATCGGTCGTTCCTCTCACATCCTTACCGGCCGCGGCACCCACCACCGGTCCCGCGAGTATCTCCAGGGCCAGGCAGACCAGGTAACCCTTCCTGCCCCCGAAGGGTAGTAGCGCCCCTCGGAGTGCCTCTTCGGGGTCCGTGGTAGGTTCACCGTCCGGACCGACGGCCCAACCCTCCGGGATCCTTCTACCCTCCTTCGCGGCCTGCAGTAGCTTACCCCTGGCCACCTCGCTCGTCGCCATGTCGATTACCACGGGCGGTCCGTCCCTCCTCGGGAACGCCACCGTGAACGGGTTGGTTCCCAGTACCGCCTCGGAACCCCCGTACGGGGCCACGGCGGGCTCGGTACCGCACGTGACGAAGCCGACCATGTCGGCCTCGGCTATGAGAGTGGCGTAGTAACCGGCTATACCGAAGTGGGAAGACCGCCTGACGGCCACCACACCTATCCCGTACTCCGAGGCCAATTCGACGGCCCTATCCGCCGCCCTGGTCCCCACGACGTGTCCCAACGACCTGTGCGCCTCCCAGGTTTCGACGGCCTCGCCTATGGACACCTTCTCGACCTTGGATTCCCGCCTGATCGCCCCCCTCTCGATACCCTCCAGGTAACCGGGGAGCCTCATCACGCCGTGGGAGTGGAAACCGCGGAGATCTCCCTCCACCACGGCCTTAGCCGCTATCTCGGCCTCGTCCTCCGGCACACCCACGGCCCCGAACGCCGAGGCCACGAAATCCATCAGATCGTAAGGATCGACCTTCAACGGTCCTTCACCCTCTTCTCGAGGGCACGCATGAACCTCGAGATTATCTCGTGCGGCGTCATGTCTATCAACGGCACGTCGGCGTTCCCCCTCTCCACTACCGCGTGCACCATATGGGGACCTTCCTCCCTCAGAGCGCGGCGTAAAGCATCCCGCAACGATCGCTCGTCCTCCGCACGGAGGTAGGTCATACCGTGGGCCTTCGCCACCGACTTCCAGTCTATCCGCTCGGAAGGCGTGGGCTGTCCTCCGGTGGTATCGTAGGCGGAGTTGTCGACAAGGACCAAGGAGTAGTTGGGTGGTGATTCCTGGGCGATGGTGGGGAGGATCCCCATGTTCATCATCAGGCCTCCGTCTCCCTCGACTGCTAACACCTCCACGTCGTCGGGCAGCGACAGGGCCAAGCCCAGCCCGACGGAACACGATTGACCCATGGAGCCGAGCATGTAGAAGTTCAGCGGTCTATCGTACACGTGATACAACTCCCTCGCCGGGAAGCCTAGGTGAACCACCACCACGGCGTCCTCGGAGTCGGCTTCCTCTCCGACGACTTTCAGCGCGTCCACGCGTCGCACGCACGCTCACCCCGCATCGATCGCCCCGGGAACCTAAAAACGGTGGCCGTCACGTGAAGGGGAGGATAGGTTCCGGGGGTAGGGACCGGTGAAGGCGTTCGAGAAGTCGATCGCCATACCGAAGAAGATCGAAGGAGAGACCATGATGCTCGACAAGGGGATGACACCGTCCGCGGCGGAGGCGTTCCTCGAGATGGCCGGGGAGTACGTGACCGCCGTCAAGCTGGGGTGGGGAACGGCCCGCCTGATAGACAGGGAGATAATAGAGCAAAAGGTCGAGATCTACAAGGACGCGGGTCTGGACGTGTTCCCGGGCGGTACCCTCGCGGAGATCGCCATCGCACAGGGAACGTACGAGGACTTCCTACAGGAGCTGGACGAGCTAGGTTTCAACGCTATCGAAATATCGGATGGGATGATTCCGATGGCTATAGAAGACAAGTGCGAGTACATCTCCATGGCTAAGGAGATGGGCTTTAAGGTGTATGCTGAGGAAGGAAAGAAGAGAGACGATGAGTACTCACTTTTATCTCCTACTGACATAGTTGGAAGGATGGTTAGATGCATAATGGATGGTGGAGCTGATTACGTAATTGTTGAAGCTAGGGAAAGTGGAACCCACGGACCCATGGGGGCGGAGAAGAAGGAAAGAGTTAAAATATTGTCTGAGATAGTTAAAGGAGTGGGTATCAGAAGGGTTATGTTTGAGGCTCCTGAAAAGGAACAACAGTTCGAGCTGATAGTTAAGTTCGGATCTCACGTGAACATAGCCAACGTGCCCCCGGAAGAAGTCATCCCGCTCGCGACCCTGAGGGCGGGTCTAAGGGCCGAGACCATGGGTAGAGCCCCGGTCAGCCCCCCGGGCGGGGAGGAGTGAAGTGGACGCCGATGAACGCCTCGTCGGGGCGTTGAAGGAGGCGGGAATAGATTTCGTCTGCTGGCTACCCTGCTCCCTCCTCTCCCGCACCATTTCACTCCTGGAAGAAGACGAAGACGTGCGCACGGTGCGAGTATCCAGGGAGGAGGAGGGTGTCGGGATCTGCGCGGGCGCGTGGATGGCGGGCAGAGAACCGGCCCTCATCATGCAGAACTCCGGTCTCGGGAACTCGATCAACGCCCTCTGCTCGCTAAACCTCACGTACAACGTCCCGATACTCCTCGTTATGAGTCACAGGGGCTACCTGGACGAGGACATCCCAGCCCAGGTCCCCATGGGTAAAGTGGCGCCGAAGGTCATCGAGGTCATGAACCTGCACCTTCACTTCATCGAGGACGTGGAGGAGTTGGATAGGATCCCGTCCGCGTGGAGGACTGCGAAGGCCGCCCGGGAACCCGTGGCGGTCTTCCTCAGTCCCCGCCTATGGGGCTGAAGTCCTCGAAATCGAAGGAGTAGTAGTTGACGTCGTAATCGTTGTCCACGACGGCGATAACAGGGGTGAACGCGGTACCGGAGATCACGCGGATGGTCTTGATTAGATCCTCCACGGGGACGTCGTCCAATTCCTCATGGACTATCTTGATGGCGACCTTCTCCTCGTCCCCCCTGAGCGCCCGGTAATCGGTTCCCATCCTCCTCACGACTATCACCTTCCAACCCCGGGACCTCAGGTCCTGGTACACGGCGTACCTAACCGGGAACCTGGGATCGGCCGCCGTGAACCTCCGCATGAAAACCTCCGTCGGGCCGCCTAGATCCAACCTCCCCGTCTCGTGCAGGAATATCGCCTCCTCAGGGGCTAGGACGAGTCCCTCGCGCGAGGGCCTTCCGAACATCGACGAGTGGAGCCTGTCCGCCGTTCTCCTGTCCTTAACGATAACCTCCCGATCCCTCACCTCAACGCTCAACGCCTTGAAACCCCCAGAACCTCGACGTCGTCCCCCTCACGCAGCGGGAACCACGGCTTCCGAACCCTCCTCCCGTTCACCAGAACCCTACCCTCTTTCACCAGCCTCTTGGACTCCCTCCTCGACAGTCCGAGCTTGAAGGACAGGAACGCGTCGAGCCTGGACAGACCGACCCCCGGGAGCCCCCTCAGATCCTCACCTCGTACTTCGGCTTTCCATCCTCCGTCTCCGGCGCCAGCCAATCTATCACCCGCTTCGCCTTCTTCGGGTCCCTCGGGTACACCTCGACCACTATCGGTCCGAGGGGCGACTCACCCCCCTCGGCGAAGTTCACGGCGCCCGCGAAGGCCGCCTGCTTGTGAAGGTGGAAGAGGATGGTCCCCTCGGCGGTCATACCCTCCATCATGACGCGCCTGGCGGCGTCGAGGATCTCCTGCTCCCGGAGTAGCTCGTACAGCTTACCGAGGGCCAGTCTGGCGTCGGGACCCTCGCACACGAACTCGATCCTCCTGATGTCACCCAGATCCTCGCTCCTCTCCTCGAACATGCTCAAATCGAACAGGTTCGCCACGGCCTTCCTGACCTTCTCCTCGCTCTCGGTCGGGTAAACGAACGCGGAAACCACGACCTTCTCTATCACGGCAACTCCCCCGAGAGTATCTTCTTAAGCACCCTTCTGCATTCCCTTCGGAACTCCTCTAAGGAAACTCTTTCGTTTACTATCATTACGTCAGCCGTCGATATGACCTCTCCTATGCCGAAGTCCAACTCCCTCCTGTCCCTGCTCTCGAACTCCCTCCTGGTCTCCGGGTCGTCCTCCCTGCCCCTTCTCCTCAACCTCCTGTACCGGGTATCCGGGGAAGCGTGGACCGCCACCACCACGACGGAATCTTCCCCGAGGTTCTTCTCGAAGAACTCGACCTCCTCCGGGTTCCTGACGCCGTCCACGACCACGGCCTCCGCGTCTTCGAGATGCTTTCTTATGTCGTCTATGACGAGCCTGGCCACGGCCTCCATACCGTGTTTCTCCCTCAGCTCTCTCGCCACCTCGCCCACATCTTTCCCGCGCTTCTCGGCCTCCCTCCTGACGGCGTCACCCATGATCACGACGGGGAGGCCCTCCTCCCTGGCGACCCTAACGAACTCGGTCTTACCGGCACCCGGTAGGCCCACGACGCAGACGATCACCGGTCCCGCCCCCGACGACGTTATGAACCCGCCGAGCCCCGCCCGGGGGAGGGGGGTAGGAACCATGGCGAGGTTCCCGGAGGCCGAGGCCCGGATCTTCAATAAGTTGATTTGTATGAGATGCAACGCCAGCAACCCACCGGACGCCAAGAAATGCAGGAAGTGCGGCTACAAGGGACTGAGGCCCAAAGCCAGGGAGCCCAGGGGCGGCTGATCCGTGGAACCCGGTCCCGTCGAACGCCTCCTACGCGACGAGGCCCCCTGCCACCTATCGCTCCTCGACCCCATCGACGTCCCCCCGGATCGCGTCCCCGAGGCCCTCGATCCCCTCGTGGACGCGGGCACCACGGCCGTGATGGTCGGCGGGAGCACCGCCCACGGTTCCCTGGTCGAAGCAGTCGTCGAGGCCGTGAAGGAACGGTACGACATCCCCGTCATACTGTTCCCGAACGGTCCCGAAGGGTTGGCCCCGAACGCGGACGCCGTGTTCTTCATGAGCATGCTGAACTCCAGGAACACGTACTACCTGATCGAGGCACAGGTGAAGGGAGCCATCCCGGTGAGGGAGTTCGGACTCGAGGCCATACCGACCGGGTACCTCGTCGTCGGCTCGTGGGGAACCACGGTCTCCGTGGTCGGGGACGCGAAGGTGATCCCGTACGACAAACCGGAGCTGATCGTAGCCTACGCCACCGCGGCCGAGTTCTTGGGGATGAGGTTCGTCTACCTGGAGGCGGGCAGCGGGGCCCCCGAACCGGTGCCGCCCGAGGTGGTATCCGCGGTAAAAGAAAACACTAACGTTTTCCTAATAGTCGGAGGCGGCGTAAGGGACCCCGAAACCGCGGAAGAACTCGTGAAGGCCGGGGCGGACGCTGTGGTCACGGGCAACGCGTTGGAGCGGGACCCCAACGTGGCCGCGGACATAGCCAGAGCCGTTAGAACGGCACCTTGAGTCCGGACGCGGCTATCATCAACTTCATCACGTCCACCACGTAGTTCTCGAGGTAGTTCAGGAACGTCTGGTAATCGGTGTTGGCCTGATCCAACACGGTGTACGCCTTCGACCCGGACGGGGCCTGTTGAAGGGCCTCGTCTATGGCATCCCCCAACATCTTGACCACCGGTATCGCGGTCACCACTTCGTACGCCGCATCCCCCAGGTCGTAGGACAGCGCGTCCAACATGTTGTAGACGCTCACGTCGGGCTTTAGGAATGCCACGAGCTGTACGTTCCAGCTCGGGATCGCGGTCCTAGCGGCCTCGTCCACCTTCATCTTGATCAAGGCACCCACGATCCCAACGACGGCCGCCATCGGCAGGTTCCCCTGCATGTAGAACACGCCGCGGTAGTAGTTCACCACCGCGTCTATCCCCGAGTTTATGGCACCCCGTAGGTTCTTGTTCAGATCCTGGACGATCGGAAGGTACGCCTGGCTCAACCCGTACTCCTGCAGCAGCTGTTTCAAGTACCCGGAACCCGGCCCCGTGGCGGGCGTCCCCGCCGTGATCGTCGGCGTGGCCGTCGCTGGCGATACCGTGCTCGATGTCGTCGACGTCGCGGACGTGGGCTGGTTGATGACGGGAACTTGGGTCGCGGTCGTCGTGGTCTGGGTCGCGGTGGCCGTCGAGGTGGTCTGATCGGTCGTCGTATCGCACGCACACGGGAAAGACACGAGCAGGAGCGCGATCGCCACGGGGATCGTCATCCTCATCGCCACTTGACCCCCGGTAAATCCCGCCCCGGCCCGAGAAGCCTGAAGTATTTGTCCCGAACGAACTCGACCCGCCGCGGACACGCGAGGGCGATTTATAATCCTCAGGGTCGACCCCGCGGGGGTGCCGAGGTATGGTCAACAGGCCCGCCAGGATCTACCGAGACTGGAAGGGACCCGCGTACACCAGGAAGGAGTACATCAAGGGAGTCCCCGACCCCAAGATAATGCAGTTCGACATGGGCAACCCGTCCGAGGACTTCCCGCTCGAAGTCTCCCTCGTCGTGAAGGAAAGGGCCCAAGTCACGCACAACGCCCTCGAGGCCGCGAGGGTCGCCGCCAACAGGTACCTCACCAAGACCGTGGGTAGGGAGAAGTACCACCTCAAGATAAGGGTCTACCCGCACCACGTCCTCCGCGAGAACCCGCTGGCCACGGGCGCCGGAGCGGACAGGGTCCAGGAGGGCATGAGACAGGCCTTCGGCAAGCCCATCGGCACCGCGGCCAGGGTCAGGGAAGGCCAGCGCGTCGCCACCGTCAGAACGTACCCCGAATACTACGAGCACGCCAAGGAAGCCCTGAGGAGGGCCGGCCACAAGCTACCCGTTCCGTTCACCATCGTGATAGATAAGGGTGAAGAGCTCGTCCAGGACTGAGGGTGTCCCGCATGAAGTACATCAAGTGGTTCGAGGAACTATCGAAGGACGACGTGGACATCGCCGGCGGTAAAGGCGCCAACCTGGGCGAGATGGCCAGCGCCGGCCTCCCCATACCACCCGGCTACGTCGTCCTCGCGAACGCCTACGAGGAGTTCATCGAGAGGACCGGGTTGAAGGACGAAATCAAGGAGATCCTCGAGAGCTACGACCTATCCGACAACGAGCAACTCGAGGAAGCCTGCGAGAAGATCCAGAGCAAGATCATCGAACAGGAAATGCCAGAGGATATCAAAGAGGAGATAATCAAGGCGTACAGGGAGCTATGTGAGAAGGTGGGCAAGGACGAGGAGTTCGTGGCCGTCAGATCCTCCGCAACCGCCGAGGACCTACCCGAGGCCTCGTTCGCCGGGCAGCAGGACACGTACCTGAACGTGAAGGGCGAGGAGGAGGTCGTCGAGCACGTCCAACGCTGCTGGGCCTCGCTGTTCAACCCCAGAGCCGTGGCCTACAGGGAGGAGAAGGGTTTCGACCACTTCGACGTGGCGATCGCCGTCGTCGTCCAGAAGATGGTCGACGCGGACAAGGCCGGGGTCATGTTCACGGTACACCCGTACACCGGCGAACGTGACAAGATGGTCATCGAAGCCGCCTGGGGACTCGGTGAAGCCATAGTCGGGGGCGAGGTGACCCCGGACACCTACATCGTGGACAAGAAAACCCTACGCGTCCTCGAGGAGCAGATCGGTGAGAAGAAGATCATGTACGTGAGGGACCCCGAAACCGGGGAGACGAAGAAGGTCGAGGTTCCCGAGGACAAGCGTAACGCCAGGGTCCTCTCGGACGAAGAGATCAAGGAAGTCGCCAAGGTCGGCATAGAGGTCGAGGATCACTACGGGTTCCCACAGGACATCGAGTGGGCCATCGAAGGGGACGACGTGTACGTCCTACAGGCCAGACCCGTCACCACGCTACCCGAGGAGGAGAGGGCCGAGGAGACCGCCGAGGGCGAGGAAGAACTCGAGGGCAAGGTCCTCGTCAGGGGTCTCGGCGCCAGCCCTGGTATAGGCGTCGGACCCGTCAAGATCGTGGAGGGTCCCGAAGACATAGACAAGGTCGAGGAGGGCGACGTCCTCGTCACCAAGATGACCACGCCCGACATGGTACCGGCCATGAGGAAGGCCGCGGCCATAGTCACCGACGAAGGAGGTATCACGTGCCACGCCGCGATAGTGTCGAGGGAACTGGGCGTTCCATGTGTCGTCGGAACGGGTAACGCCACCGAGGTCCTGAAGGAAGGCATGATAGTGACCGTGGACGGCGAGAAGGGTGTCGTGTACGAGGGTGACGTGAGGAAGCAACTCCACGCCGAGATGGAGAGGGAGGAGAAGGAAGCCGCCGAGGTGCGCGTCGAGAGACCTGCCAGGTACCCGATCACGGCCACCGAGATCAAGGTCAACGTGAGCATGCCCGAGGCCGCCGAGAG
>JAADCQ010000003.1 GCA_013154335.1 Methanopyri archaeon | reverse complement strand
TCCCTGGGCCCGTACCAAACATCACGCGACGACCCCGGAGGGGCATGAAGCGTCGGCACGATTCCATCACTCACCATCCTCAAGGCACGCTTCGGGGACGTCACCTCAAAGACGAACCTGACACCGTTCGCCTCGAACGACGGACGCTTCAACGCCCACCCCATCATCTCCCTAGCCACGTGACACTCCCAGCGCGAGTTGTACGAAGGGTGGAACAGCACGAACAGGACCACGTCGTGAACCCTCCTGCTCCTGTAGAAGTACGCCGAAGCCGATAGTGTCGACTTCAGAAACGACACGGTATCAGAAAACGACGACACCAACTCCAAGTCCGGAAGCAAAGTAACCCCGTCCACCTCGACCGGCAACAACGGGTACGACACCTCACCACCCGTGGCCAACCTGGTGGCCGAAGCCACGTAGCAAGGGTTGGTCAGGACGTACCTCACACCCGTGAGCTTGCAGACGCGAGGCAGCGTACTATCGTTGGCCCAATAAGGCACCGAAACCACATGAGGGTTGAACTTACCCGGGAACCTCGCCCCCCACAGATCATCGTCGAACTTCACCTCGTAGTAGTCCGCGTACAGCGGCATCCCGCACAACAGGTGCGAGTAGGTGTGGTTCCAAAGCTCCTGAACGACGTCCCCGTACTCCCTCACCAAGCGCATCGTGTAAGCCAGATCCCTCCCCTCGTCATCCCACACACACGGACCGTTCACCGACCAGGCTATCTTGATCCCATGCTCACGACAGAACCGTAGCACGGGGACGAACGTCTTCGAGGGATCCTGGTAGGTGGAAACCTGAGGGTTCGGGGAAGCGTTGTCGTCACTGTAGAACACCAAGTGAACCCTCACCACGTACTCGGGCTTCCCACCCGCGTGGAGGGCATGGACCACCGGCAGCGAGATCAAGCCCAGAATGAAGGGGATGGCCAGGCGGACGTTCACCCCTCCTCCCCCAGTTCCCTGGACAATGACCAAAGCACGATGGCCAAGGCCCCGACCTCACCGATGTTACCCTCGGACCCCACGTAAACCGCCTCGTCCCCGAGCTCCAACTCCCTCTTGGACAGCCCCGGCCTGGAACTACCGAACACGAACACCACCTCCTCACCATCCCTCAACCTATCCGCCACCTCGCTCGGGTCGAAAGGCCTGGACCCACCGTGCTCGGCGTCCTCCGCCATGTACACGCGATCCGGCTCCAGGACACGCAACGCCTCCTTCAGGTCCGAGAACACCATGAAATCCACGTCTCCCTCCAAGCAAGCCAACTGAGCGGCCGGCACGCCCTCCTGAGCGGCGCTTCCCAGGGCCCTAGACACCACGAACCTCTTGGCCCCGAACCCGACGGCGGTCCGCGCCATCTCCTCGACCTTCCTAGGACTGTGCACGTTGTGATAGACCACCGTTATCGGCACCGTCTAAACACCCCTGAGTCGACCGTTACCCCGACGTGATTAAGGGACCTCCGGGCCCCGTTCACCCGTCGTAAATGCTAAGGTACCCGTGGTAAGGATAACCGCCCCGGGGCGGACCGGGTATGAAGAAATGGATAGCCGGTATCATAGCCGCCGCCGCTGTGATAATCGGAGTCGGCATCTACGCGTACCAAGCACAACAATCCAACGTCGTGAGGATAGGGTACCAACCGTCGGACCACCACGCCGCGCTCTTCGTGGCGCTCGCCAAGCACATGTTCCAAAAGGAGGGCATCAAAGTCGAAACATATGAGTTCAAAGCAGGTCCTCCAGAAACACAAGCACTGGCTGCAGGAAAGATCGACGTTGCTTACATAGGATGCGTTCCGGCCATAACAGCCTACTGTAAAGGAGTCCCGATAAAGATAGTGGCAGGTGTTAACCAAGGAGGTTCCGCCATCGTCGTAAGAAAGGACGAAGCTAATAAGATTAAGTCGATTAAGGACCTGAAAGGAAAGAAAATCGCTGAGTTAATGAAAGGGTCAATTCAGGACTGCATAATACGTATGGCACTTAGAAAATATGGATTGAATCCAAATAAGGATGTAGATTTAATAGAAATGTCAACATTCAACGCCGTTCAAGCCCTAGGGGCCAAGCAAATAGACGCCTTCATAGAACCCGAACCTGGACCGTCCTTAGCGGTGTACAAAGGATACGGAGTTAGACTCATGGACACGCAGGATATACTACCTAATCACCAATGTTGTGTATTAGTTATGACTAAGAGCTTCATTAGGGACCACCCGGACTTAGCTAAGAAAATCCTTAAGATACACATAGAAGCCACCAAGTGGATAAATGAACATCCTAAAGAAGCCGCGGAAATAACCGCCAAAAAACTTCACGAACCCGTTAAAGTGGAAGAAATAGCCATGAAACACGTGATATTCTCGTACAATTTGAACATACCAAGCATGAAAATATTCGCTAACTTCTTGTTGAAGATAGGGTACATACACCATCTACCGAACTGGAGCGATTTCGTGGACCTCAAGTTACTGAAGGAGGTGGCGGGCTGAGTGGAGAGGCGTTCCCTAGCCCTCAAAGTAGGAACGCCCGTAGCGGTACTAATCGCTTGGGAGGTGATCAGTAGAACCGGGATAATCAGCCCCGTACTCCTCCCTCCCCCTTCAAAGGTCTTCGCGGTCTTCGTCGAGATGCCGGGCCAGATAGCCGTCAACGCGGCCACCAGCCTGTACAGGGTCGCCGTGGGGTACTCGATAGCGGCCGTCTCGGGGGTGACCCTGGGCGTCCTCATGGGCGCGTACAAGGACGTCGAAACCGCCCTCGACCTCCTCGTCGAGATAATCCGCCCCATCCCGCCGATAGCCTGGATACCCATGGCCATAGTCTGGTTCGGCATAGGGGACGCCTCCGCCTTCTTCATCATCTTCATCGGCGCCTTCTTCCCGATACTCCTCAGCACCAGGGCCGGCGTCAAGCACGTCGACAGGATCTACATCGAAGCCGCCCTCAACCTGGGCGCGGACGACAAGGCCCTCATAAGACACGTCTTACTCCCAGCGGCGCTCCCCGAGATCCTCACGGGCCTCAGGACGGGACTAGGAGTCGGATGGATGTGCGTGGTAGCCGCCGAGATGATAGCCGCCAAGTCCGGCCTCGGTTACATGATAATCGAAGCCCAGCGCGTCCTCGCCACCGACCAGGTGATAGCCGGGATGCTAACGATAGGCGTCCTGGGACTCCTCATGGACAGAGGGTTCAGGGCCCTCGAGAAGAGACTCCTCGCCTGGATGTGACGGGGGACCCCGGATGGAACCCGTGCTCGAGGTCAAGAACCTCGTCAAGAGCTACGACGACCTCCTCGTCCTCGACCACGTATCCTTCGACGTCCACGAGGGCGAGTTCCTCGCCGTCGTGGGACCCAGCGGCTGCGGCAAGACGACCCTCCTCAGGATCATCGCGGGCCTCGAGGATTACGACGAGGGCGAGGTACTCCTGAGGGGTGAACCCATCGAAGGACCCGGACCCGACAGGGCGATGGTGTTCCAGGAGTACGCGGTGTTCCCGTGGAAGACCGTGCTGGAGAACGTCATGTTCGCACCGCTCATGAGGGGACTAGACCCGGAGGAGGCGGAAAGGATCGCCAGGAAGTACCTGAAGGTCGTCCCTGGACTCGAGGGCTTCGAGGACGAGTACCCGAAGAAACTCTCCGGCGGCATGAGACAAAGGGTCGCGATAGCCAGGGCCCTGGCCGCGGAACCCGAGATACTCCTCATGGACGAACCCTTCGCGGCCGTCGACGCTCAGACCAGGAACAGGATGCAGGAGGAACTCCTGAAGATATGGAAGGAAACCGAGAAGACCATCCTCCTCGTGACCCACAACGTCGAGGAGGCCGTCTTCCTCGCCGACAGGGTCATGGTCCTCTCCAACAGACCCGCCAAGGTCGTGGACGTCGTCGACATCGACCTACCGAGGCCCAGGGACAGGACCGACCCCGAGTTCGTCAGGATAAGGGCACGCATACTGGAAACGCTGGGGGCGTTATGAGGGGAGGGCGAGGGACCCCAGGTTCACACCGAGCGCCGACGCCATCCCCTTGACCAGCTCCGACAGACCGCCCAACGGCTTCAACGGGTCCCTGAGGTACACCAACGCCTCGTCGTAGACCCTCCTCGGGTTCACCCACGGAAGCATCGGCACGTTCACGTGCAGATCGTAGGCCAACAGGTCCCACGCCGTGAGTTCGTCCTTCAACTGCTCCATGTCCTGGTAACCCTTGTACAACCCCAGCCCCACCATGAACACACCGTACAACCTCACCAGGTCCGGCGGTATCAGCTGGTTCGCCAGGTTAACCATGGCGTCCGCGAAGGACGTGGCACCCTCCGTCTGAAGCGTGGACAGATCCTGCTCCGTGAGCACACCTATCTCGACTAGCTTCGACCCCAGCTCGTTCACGAGATCACTGTACAGCTTCTCCATCGCCTCCTCCAACGACTGATCGAAGACCGTCAACGGATCCGACGCCGTGGCCAGGCTCAGACCGTAGGTGACGCACTCCGTGTCCGTGTACAGGTCACCCAAGTCATCGTACGTCCAGTACAGGTCGTAGAGCGGCGTCGGGTACAGCAACGCCCACAGCCACGAGGGCTTCGACTCCTGCACCATGTCCGAGTACACGAGCATCGGGAGACCGATCGGCGTCGACTCCAGCGCGTCCATCACCGCGGGTTGCAGATCCACCTGGAGCTCGTTCCAGTTGAGGAGTATCTTCAGCGTGGCGTCCGTGAGGTAGGCCACGGCGTCCACGGGGTTCGAGTACTTCTTGACACCCACCTCGAGCGCCGTGGCGATCAGCAACGCCGTCGTGTACTCGGACGGGTTGAAGTTCGTCGCCTGCTCGTACGCCTGCTCGAGGACCTGAAGCTCCGGGATCAACGTCGCCGCCATCTGGATCGCCAGACCCTCCGCTATCCCGTTCACCACGTTCGGCCCCAGATCCCGCGCCGACGAGACCAGCTTGTAGGCCTCGTAGTGCACCGTCGGTATGGTACCCTTGTACGCGTAGTAGAACGCCGTGTAGGAGGAACCGTACTTGACGAGGGCGGCACCGGCCGCTTGAGTCGTCGGACTGGCGTACAGCACCGAGCCGGCCACCACGAACCCTATACCCGGCCACGGTACCGCGAACTCTTGAGCCGACGCACAGACCGGCACCACGACGGCCAGGACGATCACCGGGGCGACAGCCCTCAAACCCTTCACCCCCGTCCGAGGATCGAGGCGACATCCCGGGCGACCGACCCGGGATCCTTCCCCCTCGCGAGATCCTCCAGGACGCGCCACACCTTCATGACGCGCCTGGAGAGCAGTTCGAAACCGTCTAAGGACGTTATCAACTCTATCTCGCACGTGGATCTGGTCCGCCTCGCCGTCACGGTACCTACGCTGAACACCCCGTACCTACCCTCCTCCGGCTCGGTTTTGAACTTGACATGCACGCCCCGCCCCCTGCACACGGCCACCAACTTCTTCCCCTTCGGCACCTCCCTCCCGAGCGTTACCGAAAGCCCGCAGAACCTCTCCACGGGCTCGCTCAACCCCAGCGAGTTCGCCGCCAACAACACCGCCGCGTTGACGACATCCTCCCTCGCCCTCCCCACCGTCGAGAAGAACGCCGACCCATCCACTATCCTCACCTTCGTCGAGCCACCCGAGCACGAGACCATCCCTCTCACACAGTCCACTATCACCTTGAGATCGTCCCCGGGCCTGACCACGTCCAGTATCTCCCGAAGCTCATCGCCCTCCGGTCCCTCCCCTACCACCTTCACGCTGACCAAGGGACCCCGCCCCCGAAACGATTAAATGAACCGGATCGATGCACGGCCCACGGGCGCTACCGAGGCCGCGGCAGCTCAGTAGGTAGAGCGCGGGACTGTTAATCCCGTGGCCCCCGGTTCAAGTCCGGGCCGCGGCGCCAAACCATCTATCGTTATGAATCTCGTAACGATTCGGGGATGACGACCATGCAAGCCACCGACACCCTCACGTGATGAGTACTCCCGCCCCCGACCCGATCCACGCTAACGATGAAAGAGGTGTGCGCGGGCCGCGGCGATCCGACGGATCATCGCCGCGGGACTGAAGCCCGCCCTCACCGCCGGCTACCTCGTACCCGCGCCCTCAGCCTGCTAGGGGCCGATCATCCCGACACGGTCTCCCCGTCGTGAGCTCATCACGAGAGAACCTCCCTGGCCTTCTCCCTCGCGACCCGCCTGTACCTCTCTATCAGACTCCTACGCCTCCTCTCCCTCATCGCCCTAACACGCCTCCTAACCTCCCGACCCAACCTCCTACACGCCTCCTGAAGCGCCAGCCTAACCTCCCTCTCCACATCCTCACTACCGATCGCCTGCTTCGACGGCCCCGAGAACGGCACGAACGGCGAGTTCACGTTCACGACCACCAACAACCTATCCTCGTCCAGCCCGTAACCACCCACGTCCACCGACTCCACCGCCTCGGTTATTGAACAACCGCCCGCCCCGAACATCAACGGGGCCCTGTTCGCGAACCTCCAAAGATCCCCCTCCACACCACCGTACCCCAAACACACCTCCACCTGGATCACGTTATCCCTCAACGGCACCGGATCCCTGGACACCGCCCTCACCAACGACGCACCCTCACCCTTCACCGCCGCCTCCAACGCCTCCTCCCCTATCGGCGACACCACGTCCGACGGCGGACGCATGAACTCCATCTCCCTCAACGCCCGCACGATAGCCTCCGCCTCCTCCCTCGTCAACTCCCTCGGATCCTTCTCCAGATCCACCGAACCACCGAGCAACCCCTCCAACTCCTCCAACCTCGCCTCCGAGAACCTACTCAACTCGTGCACCAACATCGTCCTAACCTTCCTCCTCGACGTCCGCCTCGCCAACCTCAACAACCTATGAGCGTCCAACGAGTGAGGATGCGGCTTCATCACCTTCGGAGGCTCCGGCAACCCCTCGTACCTCGGCGCCCAAACGTGCACATCACCCCTCGGATCCCTCAACGACAACCTCGCGTGCGGGTTAGCCACGTGCAACCGCCGCAGATACTCCCTAGGCCCACGCCTACCACCCTCGTACACCACCTCACCCACCTCCACCTCCACCACCGTACCACGACCCTCCGGCCTCCACCGCTCCCTCCTCAACACCACCGGCTCGTTCTCCGCCGGATCCGGACGAACCTCGAAGTACCACCCCTCCTCACCGTCCACCGACGTCCAAACCCTCACCGGCTCCCCCGTCGTCATCAACGCGAAAAGAGCAACCCCGGCCGCACCGATACCCTGCTGCCCCATCGACTGAATCCCGTACACCGGATCGAACTTATCACCAGCCAGAAACTTCCCGAACACCCTCGGCACCCTATCCGGCGGTATCCCAGGCCCGTTATCCACCACCCTGATCCTGTAGACATCCTCCCCCCTCCTCGATATCGACACCCTGACGTCCGGCCGAACCCCCGCGAAATGACACGCGTCCAACGCGTTCGTCACCAACTCATGAACAACCATCACCATACTCTTAACCGGACCGTCGAAACCCAACATCTCCCTGTTACGCTCGAAGAACTCCGCAGGAGACGCCTCATACCAATCCAACCTCAACCTCCAGACAACTCCCCCACTATCCTCTCAACCCTCTCCCTCCACCTCTCAACCCTCTCCACGGCCACCTCCTCGTCCCTCGCCTCACCGAATATCCTGATCAAAGGCTCCGTACCCGAAGGCCTCACCAACACCCACCCATCCTCGTAGAACATCTTCACACCATCCACCGTGAGAACATCCACCACACCCTCTTCCTCCTCCAACAACTCCTCCACACGCTCCATAACCCTCGGCTTCAACTCGTCCGGACACTCCACCCCCGTCTTATGCAGGAAGTACCGCGGCAACCCCGACAACAACGAGTCCAACGACCCCGCCTCCGCCACCATCTTACAGATCAAGAGCGCGGTCA
>JAADCQ010000049.1 GCA_013154335.1 Methanopyri archaeon | reverse complement strand
TACTGAGGAGGGTGGCCGTACTCATAGGGAAACTCCACGCCGATCCGTCCGAGATAAGAAAAGCCGTGGAGGAAAACCCGGAGGGCGACGCGGAGACCGTACTCATGAGGATCCTCGAGGAAGTCTCGAGCGATTGACCCTCCCCGGTAACGTTACGGATATCAAAACGATACGCGCGGAGGGAAGGGCTTTCAGAGGTACTCCCTGACGCCATCGTACAGGGCCGCACCGGCCGCGACGAACGCCACCGCGAACCCGATGATCACGGCGACATCCGTCACGTCGATGTACCCCAACATCGCCGCCTTCCTCGCCGCATCACCCATGTAGTACAGCGGGTTGATCTTCGCCAACTCCACCGCCCACCAGGGCATCACGCTGGGCGGCATGAAGATACCGGCCAGGAACATCATCGGCACCGTCAAGGCACCCGTCACCATCTCGGCGACCTCCGACCTCCTAGCCAGCGAGGCCACCAGCAACCCCAGACCCACCATCGTCGCCACCGAGAGGGACGCTATGAAGAACAGCAGAAACGGGTGCAGTATCTTGGCCCCCAGCGCCAGCACCGTGGCTATCGCTATAGCCGTCCTGACGACGCCCCAGAAGCTCATACTCACGAACCTACCGAGGACCACGTCCCTCGACCTTATCGGCGCGGCGAAGAGCGAGTACGCCACGCCCGACTCGACCTCCTCCATCATTACCCTACCCAGACCGAATATGGAACCCATCGTGGCCCCTATCACTATCAATCCCGGCGCCAGGAAGTCGAAGTACTTCAGTCCCTTTACGTAAGTCTCGAACTTGAACGGAACCCCACTCACCGAGGGTACCGGTATCGCGTGAGGAGGCTTAACGGGCATCATCGCGAACAACTTACGGAACATGCTCTTCATCTTCTTCCCCATCTCCTTCGCCCAAGCCTTCGCCAACTTCCCCCTAACGTAGTTGGAACTCAAAGGATCCGTCGGATCGTAGAACACGGTAGCCTTATGCTTAGGGAAGTTCTTAGGAACATATATAAACACAGGAACTTGTCCCGTTTTGACTAAATATTTACCCTTACTCACGGAATCAACGTATTTAATACTTATCCTTTTGTCATGTTTTAAATAATCAATAATCGGTTTAAAATTAGAACCTGACTCATTCAGCACGGCTACAGTAACATGTCTGGGCTTGTAGTCGTAAAACGCACCATACATTACTCCTAGCATTAATATAGGCATGAGAATAGTAGGAGCCATCCTTCTAGGATCCTTAGCCCAAGCCTTAAGATCCCTAGAAGCAATCACAGCCCACTTCATGACGACACCCCTTCATACGCATCCATTACTGATCCGTACTTATCCATAACTTCATCGAAAGAAGAATTGAGAGCTATCCTACCGTTTAGGAAGATAAGCAGTCTATCGGGTTCCAGCTGCTCAACCTCGTACACGTCGTGCGAAACGTACATGATCGTACGCTCGCCGGCGTTCTTCTTGACCTCCTCCAAGAGATCCTTCCTACCCAACGGATCCAACTCGTTGGTGGGCTCATCGAGAACCAGGAGCTCCGGATCCAGCGAGAGAGTTATCGCCAGGGCGGCCCTCTTCTTCATCCCCCCTGAGAGGCCCCAGACACGCCTGTCCAGGAACCCGTCGACTCCCAGCCTTCGGATCGGCTCCGGATCAGGGTCCTTCCCGTACAAGCGCGAGTAGAACCTGAGGTTCTCCCTCACGGTCATCTCCGGGTACAAACCTCCCTCCTGGGGAAGGATACCCACCCTTCGCTTCACGGCGGGATCGGACGGATCCCCGCCCAGAACCTCGATCTTACCCGAAGTAGGCGTGGTAACCCCGCAGACTATCTTCACGAAGGTGGACTTGCCGGCACCGTTGGGCCCCAAGACGGCGACGAGTTCACCCTGCTCTATCCTTACATCCACGCCGTCGAGGGCCACGACCCTACCGTACTCCTTCCTCAATCCCTCGGCCAAGACGGCAGGGGGCAAACCGAACGACCCTGGGGCGGGGAGGAGGCCCCCTTTCACGAAGGTTTCACGTCTTTAACACCGGGGTAACGGGGGGTCGCTCAGGACGACCTACGCTTCAGAGCACTCCTGAAGGCCTCCGCCAACTCCTCGTCGTAGCCCACCAGGTACACCGTCCCGACGTTCTCAAGCTCGGGAGCCAACCTTTCGATCACGTCGACCATCGCCTCAGCCGCCTCTTCGTACGGGACGCCGCCCACCCCGGTCCCCATCCCTGGGAACGCCACGGATCCCACGCCCAACTCGTCGGCCTTCCTCAAGGCCGCCTCGGTGGCCTTTCGTACCTTATCCACCGTGGTCCTCTGGGCGGGTCTCTCCATGGTCGGGGCGTGGATCACGTACTCCGCGTCCAAATCCCCCGCGGTGGTTTCCACGGCTTGACCAACGGGGATCGGCGCCTTCTCCATGGCCTCTTCCTCGATGATCTCTCCCCCGGCCTCCTTGATGGCGGCCGCGACGCCTCCCCCCATCACCCCTAGACTGTTCGCGGGGTTGACTATCGCGTCGACGGAACACCGGGTGATATCACCCTTCGCGACGACGACACGCAAACCGCCCACCTCGAACTCATCAACGACCTCCAACGGGGGTAGCCCCCTCGCTGTTCTACTACGAAGTGATATCGAGGGACCACGGTAGATTCGTCAGGAAGGTGCTCTCGGAGATCCCGCTGAACGTGAAGTTCAAGGTGATTCCCCTGACGGACGTCGAGAGCGAAGACGAGGCCCTAACCCGCGACGGTAGGTTGAGAGAGGAGGAACCGTGGCGTAGGTTCGTACACGCGCTCACCGAACACGAGGAAGGGGACGTCGTCTGCACCGCTGTGAACGTCCCCCCGGAGACGCCCAAGGTGAGTACCGAAGCCACCGTCGTGGTAGGGGTCAACACCGGTAACCATCCCACCACCATGAACGCGGTGCGAGTGTCGGATGTCCTGGTCGTCGGGCGACGCGTATACTGCCCGGGCACCGGGCCTAGGCTGTTCGACCCGGTTCCCAGCGGTCGTTTACCCGACGGTACCGTGGTCGTGAACGTGGAGGACATCGGTTGTTCCTACGCCAGCGAAGCTGTTCCGGTGGTTGGGGCCTACGTGGAGGTACACGGGGTGGAAGGGTTGGTCAAGGGTCTTGAAGGAGGGTTGGCATCGATAGCCAGGGACGTGAAACACCGTGTACCCCCGCCCGGGGGTGTGTGACCTCGCACACGCCGGACGTCGTTTCGAGGTTCTTAGAGGCCTCGTACTCCCTTATGCTGGAGTCTTCCCCCTACGTCCTGGCGGGCTTACTGCTGGGGGCCGCGGTCAGGGCCTACGTGCCCAGGGACTGGATCGTCCGCCACCTCACCGGTAGATGGTCCAGGGTCAAGGCGGCGGTGGTCGGGATCCCGCTTCCGTTGTGCTCCTGCGCCGTCCTACCGCTCACCGTCGCCGTCAGGGAGACGGGAGCGGGCGCCGGGGCCGCGGTATCGTTTCTCGTCACGACGCCCCAAACCGACGTCAACTCGGTCCTCCTGACGCTAGCCCTCCTCGGACCCTACTTCACCGCCCTCAAAATAGCGGCGGCCGTGACGGCGGGCCTCCTCGCTGGAATCCTCGTCGACAGATTCGAGGGAACGGTTCCCGCAAGTAGTGGCTGTCACGACGGGTGCGGAGGCTGTTGCGGAGCCTGCGGGCACGCCGGCGGCTTTCTGACCGAGTTGCTAGATATGTCGGCCACGGCGGGTACCTGGATGATAGTCGGCTTCCTAGCCGCTGGTGCCGTACAAGCCCTGATGCCCGCAGTCCCGGGATGGCTGGCGGGTGAACCCTGGGGACCCGCGGTGATGGCCTTGGTATCGTTGCCACTGTACGTGTGTTCTGTCGCGGTCGCCCCGATAGCCGCGGCCATGGTGGAAGGCGGAGCCTCGCCGGGATCCGCCCTCTCATTCTCCGTCGCCGGCCCCGGTACGAACGTGGCCGTGGTACCGCTGCTTCTCAAGTCACTGGGACTACGCACGACGATGATAGTCACATCCGTGGTCCTGGCCGTAGCGATGACGTTCGGGTACCTATCCGACGCGCTCGGCCTTCCGGTAGGCAGGATGACCGTACCCACCCTCGGAACCTGGTGCTACGCATCCGAAGCCACCCTGGCGGGTTTCTTAACCCTCGTCGCCGCCGGAGTCGCTCACAGGGCGGTGCGAAGGGGTTGGAATTCAAGTTCGTGATCTCGAACCTGGACGTCGAGGCCGTGTTGAACGGCGACGATAGGATAGTCCTTGACCTAGGCAAAGGGGAGGAGATAACCGTCGTTAGGGATGATGATGCGATATTTATCGATGATATAGAGTTCGATATTGATACTTTAAAATCCATGACTCGATGGAAAGGAGTGTATGGGATAACGGATAACGGTGACATTTTTAAACTGGAAATAAGGTCTGGAAGTTATTACAAACTGGTTCAAGAAAGGAGGTACGAAGCCCCCACTCTAGAAATAGATGGGATAAGGATGCACAGGACGAAGTGGACGGACCCGTGGACCGACGCCGGGGTGAAGGTCGCCAAGGCGGGCGTAGGTAAAGGAGATCACGTCCTCGACGTGTGCACGGGGCTCGGGTACACCGCCCTACGCGCGATGGAAGCGGGCGCGCACGTGACAACGATCGAAATCGATGAAAACGTGATCGAGCTCGCCCGGGTCAACCCTTGGTCCGATGGATTGGAAGGCGCTGACCTCATCACGGGGGACGCCGTGGAAGTCGTGCCGACGTTCGACGACGAGTCCTTCAACGTCGTTATCCACGATCCGCCGAGGCTGGCGCGGGCGGGTGAGCTATACTCCACCGAGTTCTACTCGGAGTTGTTCAGGGTGCTGAAGCCAGGGGGCACCCTTGTACACTACGTCGGGTCCCCGGGGTCCCGGTACAGGGGTAAGGACGTGCCCGCCGGCGTGGCCAAGAGGTTGACGATGGTGGGTTTCGACGTGGAGGAGGTGGACAGGAAGTGGGGGTTGATCAGGGCTCGGAAACCCATCTGACGAGGTTGGGTTTGGGAAGATACACGCCTCCTCCAACCTCCGACACCGCCTTCGCCGTATCGGGTAGGTCGGCCTTGAACAGGTGGGTCTCGCAGTCGCAGTCAGTGCAACCGAAACCGGGGATCGCGTCGCGGGCTACTTCGGAGACGGCGCTCGCCAGCGTGCACTCCTTGGATCCCTTGAGGATCCAGGCTCCGAGTACTTCCGGCCTAAGCGCGTCCAGTAAGTGGTCTATGTGCCAGTGTTTAACATCCCTACCCTCCTCCGCGGTCTCGATGTGGCGCCTGAGTCTCCCTTTGAGGCCCGTGGGCCCGGAACCCATACCGGAACCGACGTATACCCACACCCCGGGTTCGATGAGGACCCGACCGAGGGACCCCACGGTGATCTCGGTCCTACCCTCGATGTCGATCAGGAGGGCGTAGGTTCCCCTCTCGGGTAGCACCACGGGGGGTCACCCCACCGTGCGGCGTGGTACGGTGTTGGCCGTGCTCACCGTGATCCTGGGGGCGGTGGTGGCGTGCGCGGCGAGCATTCACTATCCCTTACTGAGCAGGGACTCAAGGGCGCACGCCGTTAAAATATGGTACACTTACGAAATGCTTAAGCACGGTAGATGGGACGCGTGGTGCCCCGTCTGGTACTGCGGATTCCCCTACCTCACGTACTACGGATCGTTCGGGTACATCGTCGGTCTACTGACGTACCTGGTGTCCGGTAGCCCGTTCACCGCCTTCTCGTTGTGCCTACTCGTGGCAGCCACGATCTTCGGGCTCGGCATATACGCGATATGCAGGGCCAGAGGAGTGAACAAGAGGACGGCCGTGGTGTGTTCCCTCCTGGCCCTGTGCTCCGGTGGCGTGATGAAGGCCATCAACTGGAGCGGAGTCTACCCCAACATGCTCTCGTTATCCTTCGGTCTACTGGCGTTGGCGGCGTTCGAGGGCTGGCTCAGGGGTAGGATGAAAAGGGGTCTCGCCCACTCGACCCTCCTCCTCGTACCCGCCTACTACACCCACCCCCTGGGAGGCATGCTGTCGGGCGGGCTGATCTTCACCAGGGCCGCCGCAGAATGTGCCGTGAGATGGAAGGAGGAGAACCCGAGGAGCGTCCTCAGACTGCTCCTCCTGTCCCTGGTTCCCGTAACCGTGGCCGGCCTCATAGCCCTCCCGCACTACGCCGCGGCCGCTAAGTACAAGCGATTCCTGGCCGAACTCTACCTGTACCCGCCCGGCAGCGTCCCCGACATCCTGAAGGACGTCCTCCTAGGGGGCAAATGGGATCCAGGCCTTCTGGTCCTCCTCCCGGGGCTCGCGGGTGCCCTGGTGCTGTGGAGGAGGAAAAGGGACGCTTGGGTGCCGTTCTTGGCCTTCTGGGGTCTCGTGACGGCCATCGTCATATTCGCGTACACCCTGGGCTACTGGAGGTACCTCCCCTTCGGGAGGAACATGCTCGCCGAAAGGTTCACGCTCGTTCTGATGCCAGCCCTCCTGGCCGTGGCGGCGGCCCCCGTCGTCGAAGACATCCTCTCGAGGATTTCTCGGTCGATCAAAGGGAAGGAACCCGCGCTGGTGGCGGTCCCCGTCGTGCTAGCGATCGGCGCCGTCGGAGCGTTCACCTACGTGCCTCCGGCCCCACCGAAGATAACCCACAGCGCCCTGGAATGCTGGCACTGGATCAAGCACCACTACGGGGGCGATCTGGCCAGGAGGGTGTCGGCCGATCCGTACACCCACCTCTACGACGCCAGCGTTCCGGTGTCCCCCGTGCTGGACCACCGGCCGACCATCCAAGGGTGGTTCAGCCAAGGTGACCCGATGTTCTTCTCCCTGGCGGCCAGGTGGGAGTGGGAACTGGGATGGGTCTACGACCCTAACTTCCTACACACCTCCCTATGGGTGGCGGACGCCAAGTACTTCGTGACCAGATCCACACTACTCACCCACAAGTTGCTGAAGGACAAGGGTAACTTCGTGTACGTCAAGAGGTTCGGCAAGTTCAGGATATTCAGGTTCCTACACCCGGGGGGCGAAGCCGCCGTCATCCCGAGACCGATCGGTGTCGTCGACCACAACCTAGGGTTGAAGACCGAGAACGCGTACTACACAACCCTGCTGAACTTCGTAGCCACGCCCGGTAACAGGCACATCTTCGTCGATGCGGGACCCAAGTACGCTTGGGACTTCCCCCTGGTCATCGTCAGACCGAGGACGGCGGCCGACGTCGATCTGGCCGAGAAACTGGCGGCCTCCGGGAAGAAGGTCCTCCTGATAATCCCGGAGAGGGGCACGCATCTCACGGAGGTTATCAAGAGGACGGAGGAGGACTTCGGGGTCCGGTTGAAGCGGTCCAACCCGCCGGCCTTCGTCCCCTCGAAGCGGTACTTGAAGCACGCGTTCAAGGTGGACGGTCGCTGGTGGAAGGACGTTCACGTGGGTAAAGGCATGGTGAGGGTGTGCGGCGTCGACGTGGTAAGGTTCGTGATGAGTTTCCACCACCTGATCAAGTCCGTCCAGACTACCGGCTACAAGATGCCCAGGTTGCCGACGCACGCCGAGCGGAAGTTCGTGAACGCGCTCCTCAGGGGTTTCAGCTCGGGCAAGCCGATCCCAGTTCACATGACCTACAGGGATCCCGAGAAGGCCGTGATAGACGGTAAAGGATGGGTGCTGGTCAAGATAACCTACTTCCCCGCCTGGAGGTCCTCCTCGGGACCCGTCCACCCCGCCTCGTGCGGGATGATGCTCATCAAGTCCGACGGTAGGACGGTGCTTCACTACCACTTGCCCTGGACGGTGACCTACGCGCCGTTGGCGGCGGCGATCGTCGGTATCGTCGCGCTGGGGGGACTCTACAGATGGACGCCCTCAAGGCCCTCCTAGCCGTTACGCTGGCGGTGTACGCGGTGGGATGGACGTCGCAGGTCATCGACTGGTACGTACCGGAGCACATCGTCAGGTCCAGTCCCGGTATATACCAGTCAACACAAGCGACGTCGCAGATAACCGTCAACCCGTACAGGGGCAGGGCCACGTTCACGGTGACCTACCTGCCCGCCCTCATCATCAAGTTCCACGTGAGAGGCCACGCGGTCAGGGTGGCGCCCAACGCCGTGGTCGTCAAGGGGCACGGCCGCAAGGCCCTCATAAGGTGTTACGGTAACTCGATGACCGTGAAGTGCCCCCATCCTATCATCAGGCCTTTCATATCAAGACCTCACCCGAAGGTGTATACATACACGATCCTAGAATCAAAGCGATATTCAGTATATTTCAATGGATCAGGGTACCTGCTGTTCGTCAGGAAAACACCGAGAAGCGCGACGATCTCGGCGTTACCGCTGATACCACTGGTATAACGGGGACCGGAGCTTGCCCGAGTCCCCTTACGTCCTCGTCCCGCGGAGGATGGCGGAAGACGCCAGGAAGACCCTAGCTTCGAAGAACCTACTGGCCGAGGGGTTGAAACCGAGGAGAACCGACGACGGCGTTGCCTTTCCGGTAAGGGACGGGAACGAGGCCTCCAAGGTCCTGAAACGCGCGGGTGTCCCGCACGAGGTAGGGGTAGGGGAGTTCGAGAGCGTCGAAAAAGGCCCCTCGTCCCTCGTCGAACTCCTCGCGGAGAAGCTCGACGAACATCCCTCGAACATCCCACGCGTCCCCTTCGATGTGATCGGTGACGTGGCCCTGGTTCAGGTGCCCCCGGAACTCGAGGGACACGAGCGCGAGATCGCCGAGGCGTTGATGGAGTTCCAAAAGGGCGTCCGGGCGGTGTTCGAGAAGGGCCCGGTCGTGGGTAAATTCAGGATCAGAAGGCTGAAACGGCTCGCCGGGGAGGGTCCCCCTATCACCGTTCACAGGGAACACGGGTACGAGCTGAAGGTAGACCTCTCCAGGTGCTACTTCAACCCGAGGTTGGCGACGGAGAGGAGGTTGTTGGCGGAGGACGTCGTCGAGCCCGGCGATAGAGTGTACGACGCGTGCGCGGGCGTCGGTCCGATAGCGGTCGCCGTCTCCAGGTTCGTCGACGACGTCAAGATCGCATGTTCCGAGTTGAACCCGGCGGCTTACCGTTACCTCCTCCACAACCTGGAGAGGAACGACGTCGAAGGGACGGCCTTCCTAGGGGACTGCCGTGAGGTGGCCGCCCTCTTGAACCCTCAGGACGTGGTCATAGTCAACGCCCCCACGGTATCGCCCGATCTGGTACCGCACGTCGTCAAGGCGTGTCACGAGGGATCCCTCCTCGTGGTCTACAGGATCGCGGAGGACCCCAAAAGGGCCGAGGAAGAGATCCTATCGGCTTACCCGAACCTCGAACCCGTGGGTCGTCGGGAGGTGAAACCTTACTCACCGAGCGAGAGCCTGTACAGGCTGGTGTTCGAGGTCACGAAGGCTCCAGGAGGGACACGAAGAAACCGGCCGAATCGTGCCTGAACGGCCAGTACCTCCTCACGCGTTCAGGCCACTCGAACCTCTCACCCTTCGGACCCCGTTCCAGCCCTTTGGAACCTGGAACGTCCGGTTCAACAGGCTTGAACCCGAACACATCGTGGGCCCTTTTGACGATGGCCTCGTTCTCCTCCCACGACACCGAGCAGGTCGAGTAGACCACGGGACACCCGTACTCCTCCGCTACCCTGAGACAAGCCCGTAACACACTCCATTCCCTACGGGCGAATCTCCTGAGGGGCTTAGGCTTCCACCTACTGTCCGGGTTCCGGTTCCACACCCCGGTCGTGGAGCAAGGAGGATCCACGAGTATAGCGTCCGGGGGTTCCGGCACCGAATCGGGGTCCAACCTTCGAGCGTCCCTTCTAACGGTCTCCACGCACGTGATCCCCAACCTCCTGCATCTCCGCTCCAACACGCGGAGTCCCTTCGGATCGATATCGATGGAGTAGATCTTACCCTCATCCATCATCCTTTGCGCCAGGTGGGTGGTCTTGGACCCGGGCGCCGCGCACACGTCCAGCACGACGTCACCGGGTTCCACCGGCAGGGCCGCCGAAGCGCAGGCGCTGGCGAGGTCTTGCACGTCGACGAGCCCTTCCCTCCAAGCCTTGGACCCGTACCCTCTACCCCTGATCAGCGTCCTGACCTCCTCCAGGAACGTGGGCTCCGTCACGATACCGTAACGCCTCCTCAGCAACTCGGGACCCGTGAGCGTATCCACCATCAGGGTGTTCAGCCTGAGATACTGCGGAGGGACCCTGTTGTTGGCCCTCAGGAGCAGCTCCGTCTTCCTCCTTCCCAACAACCTCATGCAGTACTCGACGAACCACTTCGGATGGCCGTGCTCCAAGGCCAGCCTTTCCACGGGATCCCTCCCGCTCAGGACGTCCTCTTCGACGTCCACGCTCTCGACCCTGCGGAGAACGGCGTTCACGAGGCCGCCGGCCCTCTCGTTGACCATCTCCTTCGCGAGCCTCACCATACAATCGGTCACCGGAGCGGGTGGGTTGTTCCACACTTTCATCTCGAGGACTCCTACCCTCAGGATCCACCTCAACGGCGTGCTCCTTACGCGTCGGGGATCGAGATCGCTGGCCGTTCTGATCACCTCGTCCAGCAGGTTGATCCTCTTCATGGTCTCGTAGACGAACGCCTGGACGGATCTACGCACGTCCAACGGAACCTCCGCACACACCCTCTCGACCGCCTCCGGGATGGGAACGTTCTCTTCCTCCACGATCGTCAGGGCTCGTACCGCTAGTCTCTGGTTCAGCACGTCTATCCCCCGCCCTACGTGACGGTGGTATCGGTGGAACCGGGAGCGCCCATGGGTAACTCGTGGCCCTGCACCCGGGCAGGGGCAGCGAGTAAGTGTTCTTCCACACCATGCCGTCGGCGGTCTCGGCGGTGACCAGCACGCTGGAGCCCGCGCCTTCCAGATCCAGCTCTACCCACGGTGACACGAAGTCGTACACGTACTCCGGTATCCCCAGCGATGATATCTCGAGGAACACCAGGGGCTCCCACTTCGCTTCGATCCTCATCTTCCACCTCCTGTCGTCCTCGGGTTGGAAGTCCACCTTCACGCCGGGGCCGCTGGTCTCCGTCACGAGGACCCCATTGGCACCAGATACCCTGACCTTACCGAAGCCCGGGACGCTGATCACCAACCTCCCCTCCGGGCCCGTCGCGTACGGCACACCGTTCACGAAAACCACGCTGTCGGGGGTCCCCTCTACGAGCAGCAGCGCCGAGTACCTGTCCGCGCCCACCTGAAGGACCCTCGACACCCGTCCCTCCGGGAGTGTCACGCGTTTCCACCTCAACACCACCGTACCCGCGGCTTTCCCCCGTCCTTCGCTCCCTTCGATCGACACGGTCTCCTCGAAGGATATCACCAATTCATCGTCGGAGACCTTCCACGATAACCTGTCCAGCTCAACCTTCAGGGACCCGCCGGAGAGCTCCCTGACCTCCACGATCCCCGCCCTGCCGCCGTAGACGGGTACCACGACGCCGACCGGGGGAAGCGGGACCTGGATCGGTCCCCCGTTCGGCACGTACCTGTAGAGGGGCTCGTACACCACGACACCGAACGGCGTGGGGAGTTTCGTGAGTCCGGCGACGGGGTCGAGGTACTTGGGTATCACCTCTACGAACTCGGGGCAACCCGGCCTTACCTTGGTCACTATGCACGGGACCCTGAAGTCGGGGGAGGGGGGTGCGGCCTCGATCACGCACTCGCCCACCGATCCCAGCACCCGCGCGAGATCGTCCTCCAGGACGCTCACCGGGACCACGACGTAATCGGCTAGGAACAACGGGTATCCACGGTCGAACCTGCTGCAGTCCTTAACCAGCAGCCACCCGCCGTTCCTCCCCACGACCAGGACGCAGTGGAAAGGTTTGGTGGATATCGTCCACTTGGACCCTCCCTTGACGACTATCACCGGGTTGTCGGTCCCGGCTATGAGCGGGAGAAGGGAGTAGGGGACGTATCCTAGCGTCGTGTAAAGTCCCTTCTTGATGCGGATCCCGTACTTTCGCTCGAATTCGAGGATCTTCGAAGCGTACCCGTACGGACCGACGGGTTCTCCCTTCCACCTTCCCTCCTCCACGGCCACGTCGTACATGTCCAGCGTCGCCACGTCGCAGCAAGCCAGGGCGACCCAGCCTTCTCCGTTCCTTTCGACGGTCACGAACGTCTGATAGTAATCGGGGTAGGGGATCACCCCCGACACGGTCACGTCGCACGGTGCCGTTCCGAGCTTCCCGTTCACGAACACAGGAGCTTCCGTCAGGTGGACGGTGATATCGATGAGGGTGGGATGACACGGGATGGGAAGGATCGCACAGATCGTCACGAGAGGAACCGCGAGGCGCGACGGGATCACCCCCCGTCCGCGGCGGACCCCTCGTATCGTTGCTTTTCACAAGGTTATGTCTGTCACGGGGGTGCCGAGGTCTTGATCGTCATCAAACTCGGTGGGAACGTGCTCGAAAAGGTCGACGAGCTGGCGGGTGCGATCCGCGACGTTGGCGACGTCGTGGTAGTTCACGGTGGTGGACCCGTGATATCCGAGGTGATGGAGAGGATGGGCTTGGAACCGCGGTTCGTCAAGGGGTTACGCGTGACGGACGAGAACACCCTCGAAGTGGTTTTGATGACGCTGGCCGGTCTCGTGAACAAGCGACTGGTGGCCGGGCTGATCGGCGCCGGGATCAAGGCGGTGGGGATCTCGGGGGCGGACGGGCCCATCCTGGTGGTGGAGAAGAGGACCGAGGTTGTCGACGGTGAGGAGGTTGACCTGGGCTTGGTCGGGGATCCCGTGGAGGTGAGGATCGATCCGCTGGTCTCCCTCTTGGACTCCGGGTACGTGCCCGTGTTGGCGCCGCTAGGCGTCGACAGGGAAGGTACCCTCTACAACGTGAACGCGGACACCGCGGCGGGGGCCGTTGCATCCGCCCTGGACGCGGACGAGGTGGTTTTCGTGACCGATGTTCCTGGGGTTTTGGAGGACGTGGATGATCCTTCCTCCGTGATAGACGAGATAACCGTGGATGACTTCGAGAAACTCGTCGAGGAGGGTGTCGTGAAGGGGGGTATGATACCCAAGGTCGAGGCCGCGATCAGGGCGGTGGAGATGGGTTGCGTGAGGGCGAGGATAACGAACCTCGACGGCTTGAGGGAGGGGAAGGGGACCGTGGTGAGGGCGTGAACGATCTCCTGGAAAAACTCCGCAGGTACCTGGAGGATCTCCCAAGGGTGCTCGAGTCGTGTGAGCCCCGCGGTGACGCCGGGGAGGAACTGTTGGACCTGGCCCGTCGTTACCTGGAAGACGGGCGGTACTACGTGGAGATGGGTAGGTGCGTCGACGCGTTCGTGTGCCTGTGTTACGCGTGGGCGTTGTTGAAGGCGGGGGAGATCGTCGGGGTGCTGAGTGTTCCGGAGGGAGAGGTGTGAAGAATGTCATCCCGCCCGACCCGCACGGGGATGACGAGGACCACCCTGCGGATCTCCCTCCGGTGAGGAACTATCGTTATGATTATCGTAACGATTCTCGGAATGGTGCGGCCGCCGGGATTTGAACCCGGGCCACGGGCTCGGCAGGCCCGCGTCCTAGCCAGGCTAGACTGCGGCCGCTCCCCCGGCTCGTTCCCGCGTGCGGGAATCACCGCTTAGTTACTTTTCGCCCCTCTCAAAGCAATCTAAGAACCCTTTCCATGGCCTCGGTGGCGTTCCCTATCATCTCCCGACCGTGGCCCGGGAACGCGGCCTCCGGTTCCAGCGACACCAACCTCTCCACCGACTCCCTGAGCAGGGCCTTGTCACCGCCGGGAAGATCCCACCTCCCCGGCCCGAACTCGAACACGGTGTCACCGGTGAACACGATGTCCTCCACCATGAAACAACAGCTGCCCGGCGAATGACCGGGCGTATGAAGGACCTTCACCTCCACGGCCCCGTCGGCCAACTCCACAGCATCGCCCTCGTCGAACGTGAAAGACGGATCGTATTCGGGCATGGAGGCCCCGAACAAGGTGGCGGCGCTGCGCACGTCGTCTCCCTCGCTCAACACCTCGGCCTCCTCTCTGTGGACGGCGACGGGAATACCCCTATCGAGCGCGTTCGGACCGGCCGCCGCGTGATCGTAATGCGCGTGCGTGAGAAGCGCCGCCTCCACCTTCAAGTCCTCCGGAACGTTCGACAGCACACCACCCGAGGCGCCCACGTCGACGATCACGGCCTCGCCCTCGACCTCGAGGAGATAGCAGTTGCAGTCGGGGTGCGGGGTTACCCCTTTGCCCCCCACCTTGTAGACCGTCAGCCCGTCCTTCTCGAGCAACTTCCTCAACGTTCACACCCCGCGGTCCCGCGCCGGCCTGGGTAATGAAGTGAGCGGTGCCCGTGTTCACATCAAGTTAATCGATACCGATCGGAAACCATCTTGAGCCAACGTTAAACGGTCCCTACGGTCCGCCACCGGGGGGTCGCGGCCGATGGTCGAGTTCGACGAGGAACTGGACGTGAGGGGTAAGGTGTGCCCGATGCCCGTGTTAGAGACCCAGAAGAAGCTGGACGAGATGGAGGAAGGGCAGGTCTTGAAGGTGATAGGTGACTACCCACCCGCCAAGGACAACATCAGAAGGTTCGCCGAGGAGAACGGGCACGAGGTCGTGGCGATCGAGGACGAGGGCGATCATTTCGTGATTTACATCAGGAAGGGTACGGGCGGTTGACCCACGCCCTCCCTCAGAATCGTTATCTAATTCGTAACGATTACCGATCGGCGGATCGACCCGGGGGTCCCTGGTCGGGTTCCCCCCGGGCTTCATCCCGCCGAGGCGTGGGTCGCCCTTACGGCGGACCCAGCTCTTCCGCGCGCTCGTGCATCTCCTTGGCCGCTTCCACGAACTTGTCGGCCTCGGCGGAGGACATGAAGAACATGTCCACGCGCTCCGGCTCGTACCCTAGCTCCTCCAGCAGTCTCTTGGCCGCCTGAACCCTGCGCTCACACTTCAGGTTGCCATCCTCGTAGGCGCACTCACCCTTCTTGCAACCGGCCACGAAGACCGTCCACGCTCCCTTGGCGATCGCCGTCAGTATGTGCTCGATGGCCACCCTACCCGTGCACGGCACCCTGACGATCCTGATGCTGGACGGGTACTGCATCCTGCTGGTACCTGCCAGGTCCGCCGCTCCGTATCCTCACTCCCAGCAACAGAACGCGATCACTACCGGGTCCTTCTCCGCCAAGGGGGTCACCCCCGGCGCCCCGGTACCCTGGCGCCGATATAAAGCGATCGTCATCGGAGGTCCGGATCGGGGTGACGCGGCCCGTGAAGGCCGTCATCCACGGACCCTGCGAGATCGAGGGGCGGATCGCCCCACCACCCTCCAAGAGCGATTCTCACCGGGCCGTCCTCTGCGCCTCAGCGTGCGAGGGCGTCACCGTCTGCCGGAACATCCTGGACGCCGAAGACGTGACATCGAGCATCCGCGCGGCCCGAGCCCTCGGCGCCGAGGTGGACGTCCTGGAGAAAAACGACGGCGAGTTCACCCTCCGGATCGAAGGCTACGGGGGAGCCCCCGAGGAGCCCGAGGACGTGATCGATTGCGGGAACTCCGGAACCACCCTACGCTTGACCTGCGGGCTGGCGGCCGCCGGGGAACACCGCACGATCCTAACGGGTGATGAATCGCTGAGGTCCAGGCCCGTGGGTCACCTGTGCGCGTCCCTCAGATACCTCGGGGTCGAGGCCGAAGGCAGGAGGATAGGAACCGAGGAGTACCCTCCAGTTACCATCAAAGGACCCGCTAAAGGCCACGAAGTACCCGTATATGGACACGTCAGCTCCCAATTCATCAGCGCCCTCTTACTCCTCGGCGCTTCCCTGGGCGGGTTGAAGATCGACGTGGTAGGCACGATGAAGTCAAAACCGTACGTTGAATTAACGATCAGGATGTTATCGACGTTCGGCGTCGACGTCACCGAGGAGGGGCGAAGGCTGACCGTCGACGGGAGACCCAGATCACCGGGAGTCGTGACCGTGGAAAGGGACTGGAGCTCCGCCGGCTACGTGCTCGCGCTCGGAGCCGCCGCCGGTAGGGCGACCGCCCTAGGGGTCGATCCGGAATCCCCCCACCCCGACTCCGAAATAGTTCGCATCCTGAAGGAGATGGGAGCCCGGGTCTCCGTGTCCGACGAAGGGGTGACCGCGGAGAACACCGGACACCTCGAAGGTGTGGACGTCGACCTATCGAACTCTCCCGATCTCGTCCCCACGGTGGCCGCCTTGGCCTGCACGGCGCACGGGGAGACCACGATAAGAGGGGTGGAACACGTCAGGCACAAGGAGGTCGACAGGCTCGCGGCGCTGGCCGAAGAACTCCCCAAGTTCGGTGCGGAGGTCGAGGAACTCAGGGACGGGCTGAGGATCGAAGGAGCGCCCGACTCACTTCACGGGGCGAAGGTGAACCCTCGAGGGGATCACAGGCTGGCGATGGCCTTCGCCGTGGTGGCCGCCGTGGCCGACGGCCGGACCGTCATCGAGAACGCCGAGTGCGTGGCGATCTCGTACCCCCGGTTCTGGTCCGACGCGAGGGAACTCGGCCTCAGCGTCCGCACGGAGGGTGAGGGAGCGTGAACACCATCGGGAGGATGTTCAGGGTGACCACCTGGGGTGAATCCCACGGTCCCGCGTTAGGAGCCGTGGTGGACGGGTGTCCCGCGGGGTTGGAACTGTCCGAGAAGGACGTTCAGAGGGAGCTGGACAGGAGGAGACCCGGATCCTCCCGCGTATCCACGCCCAGGAAGGAGATGGACGAGGTGGAGATACTCTCAGGGGTCTTCGAAGGTAGAACCACCGGTACCCCGATCTCGATGATAGTTTGGAACGAAGACGTCGACTCGAGCAAGTACGAACCCCTGATCACGAGACCGAGACCGGGTCACGCGGACCTGACGTACAGATGGAAGTACGGTCACGTGGACTGGCGCGGTGGAGGAAGGGCCTCCGGAAGAACGACCGTAGGGGTCGTGATGGGTGGGGCCGTGGCCCGGAAGCTCCTGGCGGAGGCGCCCACGG
Source organism: Methanopyri archaeon (assembly GCA_013154335.1). Lineage (GTDB taxonomy): Archaea > JAADCQ01 > Methanopyri > Methanopyrales > Methanopyraceae > Methanopyrus. The sequence goes on along the minus strand of JAADCQ010000049.1, from coordinate 13,519 downwards.
ACGAGCCTTTGGGGATCGAGATAGCCGGACACGTGACCAGGATAGGCGGCGTGGAAGCCGAAATCGACGTGGACGGCATGACAGCCGAAGAGATCAGGGACCTCGCCGAGTCCAACGACGTCAGATGCGCCGACCCAGACGCCGCCGAGGAGATGATCGAGGAGGTCGAAAGGGCGAAAACCGACGGGGATTCCGTGGGTGGCACCGTCGAAGTGATCGTGGACAACGTACCCCCCGGCCTGGGTCGCCCCGTCTTCGGAAGGCTTGACGGGGACCTAGCTCACGCCGTCATGAACATCCCAGCCGTGAAGGCCGTGGAGATAGGATCCGGCGTCGAATGCTCCCGGATGAGGGGATCTGAACACAACGATCCGATCCGCATCGGGAGCGACCTCCCCGTCGAGGTAGAAGGATTCAACTCGGGTGGTGTGTTGGGAGGGATATCCCACGGCGGTAGATTGGTGATCAGGGCTCATGTCAAACCAACACCGTCCGTATCCGTCACCCAACGCACGGTGGACCTGTCGAAACTCGAGAACACCGACCTGTCCGTGGAAGGAAGGCACGATCCGTGTATATGTCCCCGAGTCGTACCGGTGGTGGAGGCCGCCGTAGCGATAACGTTGGCCGACCACGCTCTCATGTCCGGATACATCAACCCGGATTCCGTCGAGCTACCCTCCCCGAGCGTCGAGGACAGGTGGGCGGTCCTCCGGAAGAACCTCCCCCGTCGGGGGTGATCCCTTCACCGTGTACGGCCGCCTGGCCCCGGCCCTCTTGGCGCTACTGTTGACGATAGCCCCAGCCCAGGCCCAACCCCCGGACACTCCCGTCGAAATGACCCTCTCGTACTCGGCCGTCCCCTACGTTCAAGGCGGGACCGTAACCACCCAACAGACCCAGGTTACGGTGACCGGCTGGACGTTCATCCCGGACGCGTACCAGGAGAGCTTCGGCACCGACGTGGACGGCGACGGTAGGACCGACACCGTTTGGTGTGTGGAAGTGGCCACCATCACGGCGTACAACGTGGCCGTGGGCTCGGGGGAGTGGAAAGCCGTCCCCGGGTACTACCCCTTGACCGACCTGGGCTGGGAGAAACTGTCCGCCTCGTTCTCCGAGAGCACAGGGGTCCAGGTCGAGGGTCAGGACGATACAGTCGCGGTTTACCCTAAGTCCCAACCGCCGGTGAACCCGATCAACTTCTACCCCCTAACGGTCCCGGAGTCCGACTCCAACTACGTGGGCGAGATAGTCGCCGAGGGCACGGCCCCCTCATCGCAACAGGCCACGCTTCACTGCGTCGCGGTCCTGGGGTACGACCCGACATCCGGATGGTTCCTCGTGAAGGACTGCTCCCAGAGCGTCCAAACCGTGGACGTGAACGGCAACCCCGTGACCCCCGTCGTAGAACCCTGGGATTACTTCCTGGTGCCCCCGTCCGTGATGTCGCTCGAGATAGGCGACGTCCTCTCGGCGGTCCCGACGGGGTACTACGTGTGGACCTCCGAGTTCCCGTTGAACCCGACCCTCGCGTCCCAACTGTCCTCTTCCCTCAACCTCACACCCGCCGGGATCAACGTCGCCAACACGTACATCGACGTCTACTACGAGCAGACCACGGATCCCGTCTCGGCCTTAGCCGGGGTCGAGGAAGCCTTCCAGAACCTCAACCTTCCGTGTCCCGCCCCCACGATATTCTGGGAGCCCCTGTGGGACTTCGTATCCTCGATACCGTCCACGTACTCCGGTCCCCTACCCATACCCGGACCCACGTTCCTGGTGGGATCGCTCCCGGAGATCACCGTCCAAAGCATCGACTTCTCCAAAGGTGAAGCCACGGTGACCGTGACCTCCCCCCAGATGATCCCTGGGAAGACGTCGACCGAGTCGGTAACGGTATCGGACGGTCCAACGGTATCCGTGGACGGCGTCACGGTCACGTTCCAACCCGGCTCCACCACCGCCACGGCGACGGTCCCGTACTCCGGGACGGGGTTCGAGGTCACGGTCTCCGTGGGTTTCGACGAGACAGTCGGGTACGCCGGTCAGAACGTTACCATACCCGGCCGTATGACCCTGACGTACTCCGTCAACCCTCCCCACGTCGTCATCTCCGGCGTCAGCGCGAAGGCAACCCAAGGTACCAACGGGTGGAACGTCGAGATCGACTTCCAAGCCTACGGTACCGGGGGCGACGACGTAAGCGGCGTAACCGTAACGGCCTACGTTAACGGCCAACAGATCAACCTCCAAGTGCAGGGATCCAACGGATCGTACGTGGCTACGGGGACGGTACCCACGGGCCAACCGGTGACCTTCACGATCACCGTGACCGGCACGTACGGGGACGTAGCGACCTACGAGGGGACCGTACCCCTCCCCCTCACGTCCTTGAACATCAACGCCCAGCTAGCATCCTTCGACCAATCCTCCGGACAGGCCACGGTGACAGTCACGATCACGTGCACGGGTACCCCAACGTCCGGGACCGTGAAAGTAGGGAGCACCACCGTCACCCTGACCCAAACCCAGCTCTCCCAACTCGCCCAGACGGGTAGTCTAACCCTCACGGTCAACGTACCCGTGACGCCCGGTACAACCTCCCTCCAGGTCGACGTGACGCTTACCGACGCGTACGGGAACACCAAGACGGCGTCCTCAACGGTTTCACTCCCCGCCCAGGTGTCGAAACCAGTGACCCTCGCCGTGAACGCCACCGAAACGAACTGGACCACCCAAACCGTGGACCTAAACGTGACCGTCAGCGGTACCGTCGACACGTCGGTCTACCCACCCGGCTCCACGCTCCAACTCACCCTGTACGTGAGGGGGCCCGACGGGACCGAACTGGCGTCCAAGACCCTCGATGTTCAGATCGGCAGCGACGGCACCTTCCAGGCCTCCACCGCCTTGGAAGTGGACGTATCGAGGTACGTGACTCAATCCACGGAGGTCGGTCTCACGATCGTAGCCAGCGACGAAAAGGACGGCGTTACCGCCTCGACGACACTCACGGCGAAAGTCGCCAAGCTATCGGTCACCGTAGGTTCCGTGACGGTAACCAGGGTCTCCCCCAGCCAGGTGATGATCGAGCTCTCGGGCGTCAACGTTCAAGCCGTGAACTGTCAGGTAACCTCGGCCGAGGTGGACGTGACCTGGAACGGAGGAGAGACGTCGGTGAGCGTATCCCCAGACGCTCTCTCGTCCGGCGATGTCAAGGTTCAGGTGTCCGTGCCCGCCGGTACGGCCGAAGTCACCCTCAAGGTCATCGCCGATCACGGGGCGGAGGCCGCCTACGGTCCGGTCCAGGTTCAGGTCCCGCCACCGTTGTCGGCGAAGGTGTCGGTCCAGGAGACCGGGGCCACGAGGGACTCCGTGACCCTCCACGTGGACATCGACGTGTCACCCGAGGATGCCCAGTGCTCCGGTACCCTCGTGATCCTGTCGGACGGGAAGGAACTCGCGGAGAGACAACTCTCCTTCACCGGCTCCTGGAGCGGTGATGTTACCGTACAGGTGCCGGAGGACAGGGGAACGCTCACGGTCCAGGTCGAGCTGAACTCCGAGCCCTACGGTTCCTGGAGCGGTTCCGTCTCCGTGCCCTACACGACGGCCGGCGTTCAGATAACAGGGCTCCAGGTATCGTGTCCGTCCCCCGGGACCGTCTCGGTGTCGTGCACGTTCGACGCCAGGTGGTGCTCCGTCGTCAAGGAGGAGGTCCTGATCGACGGGAACGTCGCCTACACATCCACGGAGAGGTTCGGCCCCGGAGAACACACCTGGACGGCCAACGTCGGCAACGTACCCTCGGGACGTCACTCCGTGAGGGTGGTACTGTACGACGATCAAGGGAACGCCTACTGGTCGAGTACGGTGAGCGTCGACGTGCCCTCCTCCGGAGGTCTACCCGCGTTCGTGATCCCCGTGCCGTTCCGACGCAGATTAAAACGGGGCCTCGGGACGAGCGCGGGGTGATCGAAGGTGGACAAGCTGGTCCTCCTCCCGGGTCCCGTCATGGTGCACGAGGATGTACTACTGAGGTCGGCCAAGCAGGTGATGAATCACAGGAGCGAGGAGTTCGAGGAGATACTCTCGGAGTGTATAGAACTCGCCAAGTACCTGTTCCAAACCGACGGTAACGTGGCCGTGATCACCGGTTCCGGAACCGCGGGCATGGAGGCCGCCATATACTCGCTCGTCGAGCCGGACGAACCCGTCGTCAGCGTCGTGAACGGTAAGTTCGGGGCCAGGTTCGCCGACATAGCCGAGAGGAGGGGCGCGGACGTCCACAGGGTCGAATTCGAGTGGGGCGAGGCCGCGGATCCCAAGGCCGTGGACGAAGCCCTGTCAGAGACCGGCGCCTCCGTGGTCACCGTCGTTCAGAGCGAGACATCCACCACCGTCCTCAACCCTGTGAAGGAGATAGCCGATGTGTGCAAGGATCACGACGCCTACCTCGTCGTGGACGCGGTCTCGTCCCTGGGCGGTGTCGAGTTCAGGATGGACGAGTGGGGAGTCGACGTCTGCGTCACGGGTTCTCAGAAGGTCCTCGGGTGCCCGCCCGGTCTCGCCCTGGTCGCGGTCAGCGACGAGGCGCTGGAGAGAATGAAGGAGGTGGAAGCGGGGAGCTACTACCTCGACCTCGTCAAGTACTTCGAGTACCTCGAGGAGGACCCCATGCAAACCCCCTACACGCCCGCCGTGAACGCCTTCTACGCGCTCCACGAGGCGCTGAAGAAGTTGAAGGAGGAAGGCCTGGAGTCGAGGTGGGAGAGGTACAAGCGGCTCCAGGAGGTCGTTAGAGAGGGCATCAGAGCGATGGGCTTGGACCTGTTCGTCGAGGACGATTCCATAGCCTCGCCCACGGTCACCGGCGTCGTGTACCCCGAGGGAGTGGACGACAGGGAGTTCAGGGGTAGGATCCTCCGGGACAAGTACGACGTCGTCGTCGCCGGGGGTCAGGACCACCTCGCCGGTAAGATCTTCAGGATCGGACACATGGGCGACGTGAAGCTGCGTGACATGATCACCGCCGTGACGTGCGTGGGCATGGGGATGCTGGAACTGGGCGTCGACGTGGACGTGGGCGCCGCCGTGGAACGGATGGCCGAGGTCGTCGCGGGATCATAAGTACCTCAGGGGGAACCTCTCGGTACCCGTACAGCCCCTCTTCAACGCCTTAACGGCATCCACCACGTTACCGTTGAGCACCGCCACCACCGAAAGCATGACCGTACCGGGCAACACGTCGGCGCGCTCGCACCTCTCCACGGGGAGGGCACCCGCTCCCCTCCCAACGCCCACCAAGCATCCAACGCATGGACCCACCTGATCGAGGGACGACGTCGTCGCTATCAGGGTCGGGTCGTCCGTTCCCTCGCCCACGTAACCCACACCGGGTATCCTCCTCCCGGGTCCACTGACGTCGTGATCGTAACACAGGGGATCCAGAGCGGCGTCGCACAATTCGGCGATCTCCTGAACCCTGTTCTCGCCCGCGTACGTGTCGAACAGGGCCACGACGAGGTCCTGGTACTCGGAATCCGGACACCCCGCCTCCGCGTACGACGGCCCTTCCCCGGCTTCCTCGGGATCCTCCGAGACCCCGCCCACGTCCTCCCCACCGTATTTTCTAAAAATCTCGAACACAGCCCTGTTGACATCCTCGAGATGGTCCTCCTCCACCACGTAGACCGCTGAGAGATCGTCCCCACACACGGGCCCCAACCTCGCGTACAACACGCCTTCAAACTCGTTTTCGACGCGTTTCAGGTCCCGGGCGACCCTCTTAAGTAGAGGACGGGGAACGCGTACGTCGCTGTCGCTTATATCGGCCGAGAAGGAAACGGCCCTCAACGGCAAGCGCGAACCCCCGGCGACGTGGAGGGGCTTTGACCGATGGTGCTGGTGCTCGAGGAGGAAGACCCCAAGAGCATCAAGCACGTCGTCAGGGAGTTGAAATCCGGAGGCCTGGTCGCCATCCCTTGTGATACCGTTTACTCGCTCAGCTGCGACGCCACGGACGAGGAAGCCGTGGCCAGGCTCTTCGAGGCCAAGGAACGCCCACCCGATAAACCCGTGAGCGTGGCCGTCCACGACCCAGAGGACGCCATGAAACTGCTCGAAGAGAACGAACTCGTCAGGAAAGCCTTCGAACTCCTCACACCCGGCCCCGTCACCGTGGTGGCCAGGATGAGAGAGGACTCCCCCATCGCACCGAACGTCACCGCGGGCAGGAGAACGCTGGGCGTTAGGGTCCCGGATCACCCTTTTTTCCTAAGAGTCGTCAGGAAGCTGGGCAAACCCATAGTCACCACGTCCGCGAACGTATCGGGCGAACCCGCCCCCTCGAGCCCCGACGAAGTCCTCGAGCAACTCGGCGACAGGATAGACGTCCTCGTGGAAGGGAAGTGCAAGTACCGCCGACCCTCGACCGTCATAGAGATAACCGGAAGTAGGATCGAGATCATCCGCGAGGGCGTCGTCCCCCGCGACGACGTCCTCAAAACCCTGGGGGTGACGACCCGTTGACAGGAGGTAAGGGGATCAAGGCCTTCCTCGGCTCCTACAGGGAGGTCGTCGAGGACCTCATCGGAGGTGAAGGTATCATCGTGTACTCCGGATGCGCCGGCACCTGCACACCCTTCGCCGAACTACTCGCCTACACCGTCAGGGACCTGGACGTCAAGCAGTACTACTCCATCGACCTCGAACCCAAGTTCCACCCCATGGCCGTGATGGACCACGGTGTCGTCGTCGAGGAGGACGCCATCGGCCTGAAGGAAGCCGACCTAGTCGTGCTGCTGGGAGGCCTGGCCATGCCACACTCGGAGGTCACGGCCGAGGACGCCAACAGGTTCATCGAAAACCTGGGCAACCCCAACGTCGTAGGCGTCTGCTTCATGAGCATCTTCGACGAGGCCGGATGGACGGAAGAAGTCGACTTCGACGCCATCATCGACGCCTACATCGAGGTCGAGGTGAAGAGGTGATGGCGGAACTCGCGCCCAAGAAACCGGTCCGAATCCCCGTCGACGAGGAACTCCACGTGGCGGCCAGACCCTGGGTCCTGGGGGACGTCGACGCGGTCTCGGACGTCCTCCACCGCTCCCTTTACCCCCCAAACACCCTCGAGGACGTGGACGAGTTCGTCGACGTCGGCGCCCACGTCGGATCCTTCACGGTCCTCGCCTTCGCGATGGGCGCGTCCAGGGGAACGGCCCTCGAACCCCACCCATCCAACGCCGAGATGCTGAGGAAAAACGTCGAGGAGAACGACATCACCGTAGACGTCATCGAGGCCGCCGCCCACAGGAGACGCGACGTCATGGAGATGTTCGTGGCGCCCTCCTCCGTCGCTCACTCCGTGGAGATGGTCAGATCCAGGGAGAAGATCAAGGTGGAAACCGTCGCCATAGACGACCTGAACGTCTCCCCCGACCTCATCAAGGTGGACGCCGAAGGCGCGGAAGAACACGTGCTCGAAGGGGCGCTCGAAACCATCCAATCACACGCCCCGAGGCTCGTGATATCTGCCTACCACTATCCCGGTCAGGAGGAGGACGTGGCCAGATGGCTGAGGGAAGAGGTCAACTACAACGCGGAGATAGAGGTGAGGGAAGCGAGTCCCTACAGGAGCCCGGCGCTGAACGTCCCCGTGGTGATAGGGGAACCCCGCGCCTGATAGTCCTCCACGCCAACGACTGCGACCCCAGGGCCTGCACGGCCCTCAAAGCCCACAGGATGGGCCTGGTCGAACTCGTCAAACACCCGCGTCAGGTCCCATCCGGCGCCGTCCTCCTCGATCCGACGTCACGAAAGGCCCTATCGCCCGCCGACAGGGGGATCGTGGAGGACCGAGGGCTCGTCGCCGTCGACTGCTCCTGGGAGAAGTACGAGAGATACTTCGGACCCGCGCTCAAGAGGAAGTGCGTACCCCGGATACTCCCCTTCCTCGTGGCGGCCAACCCCGTGAACTACGGAAAACCATGCAAGCTGAGCACGATCGAAGCCCTTGCGGCCGCCCTCTACATCACCGGGTTCAAGAAGGAGGCCGAAGAGATCCTATCCGGGTTCAAATGGGGGCCCGAGTTCCTACGTCTGAACGAGGAGAAACTGGAGGCTTACTCAAAAGCCGAGGATAGCGCCCAAGTGGTCAAAATCCAGGAACGCTTCCTTCCCGAACCCTAGGGCACCTCGGATCGGGCATGATCCTACCCGTGACGTACCAGGCGTACGCGTTGCACCCTCCCTGACACTCCCCGAACCTGGGGCACCCCTCGCACGGACCCTCAGGCTCCAAATCCGCCATCGCTTCGAACTCCTCCAGAGAGACCGTGAAATCCCGCCAGTGCTGACAAGGGGAGAACCTCCCGTCCACCCTAACGTGCAGGTTGTACACGCCGTGAACGCACTGACCGAAGGGAACCTCCTCCTGGAACGGCATGCCGGCTAGAACGGCCCTCTTCAACCGCTTAACCAGACCCGGAACCTCGAGGTGCGGGTACTTGTCCTCGGGGTCCTCCGGGCCCCTGGGAACGTACGCTATCAAGTAATGAGCCCGGGCCCCCAACTCCACGACAAGATCGTTCACGTCCCTCAACTTGTCGAACGTAGACCTACAGACCACGGTATTCGCCGACATCTCCTCGGGACCGTACCTCTCCACCTCCCTCCATACCCTCACCGCCTCGTCGAGACCGTACTCCCTGTGAGGCTCGAAGGCCACGAACACCCACCTGGCCTCGCCCAAGACGGGATGTGTAGCGGTGGCCACGTTGACACCCACGTCGAGATCCAGCTCGAAGCAAACGTCCACGATATCCTCGAACCTAGGGTGAAGACACGGATCCCCGCCCGTCAGTATAACGTGATCCAAATCGTACCGATCCACGAGCAGGGAGAGGACATCCCGCAACTCGTCGGGCTCCATCCTATCCGGGGAAGCGCCCCTAAGGTTACAGTGGGGGCAGGAATGGAGGCACTCGGTGGTCACCTCCACGGTTACGTGGAACATCGGAACCGGCTACCCCTTCCTCGCAAGCCCATCGAGCGCCACGATCGAACCATCGGACACGAACAACGGGTTGACGTCCAACTCCACCCAACCTTCGCTTTCGTACGCCTCGTAGGCCGAGTTGACGACGTCCGCCACTTCCGAAGCCTCCACCTCCCTCAGTATCACATCCCCGGCCGGCACGTCGTTACCGAGCGCCTCCTCGACCTCCGATCCGTCCAACGGGGGCTTTCTCACCGTGAAGGAACCCAACTCCTCGACCAACCTCCCACCGACTCCCAGGAGGACGACGGTACCGAACGTCTCGTCCTCCTTCATACCGAGGAACGCCTCCACGCCCGCCGCGGTCTCGACCCTCTCCTGCACCATCACACCCACGGCGTCGGGCCACCTATCGAGGAGTTCCCGTACGTAACCCGCCAACGCACGCTCGTCCGGCACGCACGTCCTCAGGGCACCCGCCCTGGCCCTGTGCGGAACCTCCGGATGCAACAGCTTGGCCACGAAAGGAGGCTCGAGCCCCACGTCCTCCGCCTCCTCCGGGGAACGGACGACCTCGAACCTCGGCACGGGCACACCGTGATCGCCGAGCACGGACAGGACCTCATGCTCCAGGACGACGGTCGTCGGACTCACCCCCCGAGCAGCTCGTCCATCACCTCGTTGAAGGCCGAACAGAAGTACTCTACGTCCTCCCTCGGGACGGAAAACGCCACCCTGATGAACCCCCTCCCGTGCCTCGGGCTCGTGTAGTACCCCGTACGCACGAAGACCCCCCTCTCGTACAAGGCCCCCACCACGTCCTTGGAGTCCACGTGCTCGTGCTCGGAGAAGTCTATCACCAGACAGTTGGCCTGCGACGGGAACACGGGTATCCTCACGCCGTCCCTCACGCACTCCCTCCTGATGATCTTCTGATTCCTATCCAGCTCCCTCCTCAGCTTCGGTATCCAACTCTCCCTACACCTCAACGCCGCGAGGGCCGCTTCCTGAGCCAGGACGTTGATCCCCAGCTTCCCAACCTTGTACTCTGCGATCGACTCGATGAGCTTCCTCTCCCCGACGACGGCCCCCACCCTCATGCCCGCGAGACCGTACGTCTTCGAGAAACTGTAAACGTCGACGCAGCGCTCCGGGTCCATCTCACAGGCCACCGGCTTCGAGTCCGCGAAATCCCTGTACGTGCAGTCGTGAACGAGAACGGCGTCCAGATCCTGGGCCAACTCGACGAGGGCCCTCACCTCCCCCTCGTCCAAGGCGCTACCCAACGGGTTGGACGGGTTTATCACGAATATCATGTCGACGTCGTCCGGGTCCACCCCGTCCGAGTCCAGGGCGTCCTGAACGGCGTCGGCCGTCATCTTGTACCCGTACTCCTCGGAGTACGTGTCCACCTCGTGGACGTAGGCCCCCTCGGTTATCATCATCCCGTCTATAGTCTTGTAACCGGGATCCGGCGTCAACACCGTCCCGTTGCACGCGAACGCCCTGATCACCGCGTGGATGCCCTCGATGGCACCGCTCGTGATCAGCGCCTCGAAGTCCCCGTCCAACCCGAAGTACTCCACGACCCCCCTCCTCAACTCGGCGTCGCCCTTCGGGTTCGCGTACACGTTGTACCTCGCTTCCTCGGCGGCCCTGATCACAGCCTCCCTGACCTCCTCGGGCGGACCCAAACGGTTCGTGTTCTGCCCCATCTCCACGATCTCGCCTTCCTTTATCTTCCTGAACAACTCGTCGGGGGAGTCCGGTATCCAGTCCACCGTCAACGCGACACCCCGAAAACCCTCGCTTAGTTTCGACGATCTTTTGATAAAATTCCGACGTAGTTTCCACCGCCCGCGGGGGGATCCACCACGAAACTCAGAGGACGCGCCAAGGACATACTCGAGATACTAGCGGATAACCCTGGAATCACCGTGAAGGAGATCTCAGAGGAATTAGGATTACACAGAAGCACCCTCGACAGGTACCTCAAAATCCTCAAAGACCTCGGCCTCGTCAAGACCAAACCCGGAAGAGGAGGAGGCGTCTACCCCACGACCGAAGGCCTCACCCTCCTGAAAGCGGGACACGTCGAACTCGTCCCCACCTCCGGCGTCGAAGCCATCGTCCACGTGGAGGCGGAGGACAGGCCCGGCCTCCTGGCCGAGGTGTCCAGACGGCTGGCCGCCGCCGGCGCCAACATCGTCAAGACAGACCTCGTCGTCGAGAACGGGATCGCCAAGATGAGGTTCGAGGCCGAGCACGTGGTCCCCGAGAAGGTCATCCGGGAACTCGACGAGATAGAGGGCCTCACCTCCCTCACCATAGAGACCAAGGGGGACTCGGATGGCGAGGGTTGAAACCCCCGCCCACGCCCTCGCCGACAAGCTGGGCGACGCCACACTACTCGTGCCCAAAGGCCTGAAACTCGGGGAGAAAACCGGCAGGGTGGCCGTCAACGTCACCGCCCAAAGAATAGCCAGGAAACACCTCGGTCTCGCCTCGGGAGGACCACCCTCCAAACTCACCACCGGATGGCGGGGCCTTACCCTAGCCGTACCCGGCGGCGAGGACGAGCCCGACTACTCCCCATCGCCCGAAGGAACCGACGTACCACCCGAGGAACTCCGGGACGTGATACCCGAGTACCCGGCCACCCCACACATCGTCGTCGACCTCAGGTTCTGGGACGAACACTCCAGGTTCGGCAAGACGAACCTCGTGAGACAGACCGCGGTCACGTGCTCCACCGTCCGACACCACCTGGCCGACGAACACGTCACCCTCGTCAACGTCACCGAGGGATTCACCCGCAGGTTCGAAAGGGCCTTCCCGTCATTCCACGGGGGACTCAAGGAGAACTGGGAAGAACTGCTGGCGGAACTCGAAACGGACGAGATCATCCTGCTCGACCCGAACGCCGAGGAAGACCTGACGACCGAGGATCTCCTGAAACACGACGTTTTCGTCCTAGGCGGGATAGTCGACTCCAACATGAGGGGATGGACCACCAGGTTGGGGAGGAAAATACCGGCGGAGGTCATCCCCAAGCGAATAACCCTGAGCGGCTCCGTGAAAGGCGTCCCCGACAGGATAAACCTCCTAACCGAAGCCCTGTGCCTGGTGTGGACGGAAGGCGCGAGCCTGGAGGAGGCCGTACTCACCGTCCAAACCCCGAAATTCGCCCGCGAAAGACTCGCCCTGGAACTCCGGACGAGGGAACGTCTCGACCGCGAGACCCTGAGGGAGATCAAACGCGTCGTCAACCTCCCCACGCCCGAGATCGTCGAGGAAGCCAAACGCCGGGGCCTGAAGGTTGACCTGTAGGATGGAGAGGCTCGGGTACGAGAAGGCCGGTAGGTGCGAGGTGGAGGGGAAGCCCGCGTGCCGGGCCGGGCTCAAGGATGGTAAAAGGCTGATTCACGCCGCCCACCTGTCCAGACCCGAGCACTACTTCTCCGTGTACCAGAGCTGCTGCAACTGGGACTGCGCCTTCTGTCACTCCTGGCGCTTCACGCAGAGGAGAAACGGCACGTGGTGGTCCCCCGAGGACTTCGTCGAGAAATGTCTTGATTACCTGGAAACCGTGACCGTTTTCGAACCTAAGGACAGGGCCACGTCCTACCACGCCCTCGACCTATGCCTCGGATGCGGCGGGTGCGTCCTCGGCGAGAGACACCCCGACTGCCCCGGCGTCCTCGACCCCGACGACATCGTCCTCAGCCCCCAAGGATGGGGACCCGCCAGGAACATAGTCGCGTTCACGGGAGGGGACCTAACCTGCCGACCCAAGTTCTACATCGAGTGCGCGAGACTCCTGAAATCCGAGACGGACGACCTGTGGCTCCTCCTGGAGACCAACGGGTACGGCCTCGTACCCGAGAACCTCGAGGAACTGGCCGCCGCCGGCGTCGACTCGGTATGGCTCGACGTGAAGGCCTGGGACGAGCGCGTGCACAGGGAACTCACGGGGGCCACCAACGAACACTCCATCGAGGCCATAGAGCTCGTGCCCGAGCACGGGATGACGCTGGAGGTGTGCACCCTGTACATACCGGGCTACGTGGAGGCCGATCAGATACTCAAGGTAGCGGAAACAGTGGCGGAAGTGGACAAAACCATACCGTTCACCATCCTCGCCTACTTTCCCGAGTACAGGATGAAGGTCAGACCACCCACGGTGTCCGAACTGAAAACCGCCGAGAGACTCGCCAGGGAGGTAGCCGGCCTGAAGAACGTCAGGATAGGCAACGAGCACGTCGCCCTCCCGGGTTGAACCCCCCTGAATGGATTGAAAAACGTTAAAACATCGACACGAAGCACGTGTGAACCGAAGGCAGACACGGGGCGGGAGCCCGTGGTAAGATGCTTCTGCGTGTGCAAGGGCAAGTACGAGGCCCCCGCCCTCGCCGTGGACGGAGTGGTCCCCTACGGCGAAGGCGTAGTCCTCGTGAGGAGGGGCAAGGAACCCTTCCGCGGTAAACTCGCCCTACCCGGAGGCTTCGTCGAGTGCGG